>NZ_AXBV01000037.1:0-1268 GCF_000475255.1 Marinobacter sp. ES-1 | reverse complement strand
TGAAGTGGACCCCGAAATTTGGACAGGTGCCTAAGCTCTGATTCATCATCTCCACAAGGAGGAGAATCATGAGCAAGAAACGCAAGCAATACAGCCCATCGTTCAAGTCCAAAGTTGCCCTAGCCGCCCTCAAGGGTGACCAGACCACATCTGAAATTGCCGCCCGGTTCCAGATTCATCCGACCATGGTTAGCACCTGGAAACGCGAGTTGTTGGAGAATGCTCCGGACCTCTTCGAAGGCAAAAAAAGGTCCGGCAAACAGTCCAACGAGCCCAGTTCTGACGAACTCTACCGCGAGATCGGCCGACTGACGGTGGAACGCGATTTTTTGTCGCGCAAGCTCGATCAGTAAGCCGTCAACGCCGGTTGGCGATGATCGAGCATGGTCATCCCCAAGTCAGCATTGTGCGCCAGTGCGAGTTGCTCAAACTGAGCCGCTCGTCGGTGTACTACGTCCCTCGTGAACAGTGTCAGGAGGATCTGGATCTGATGTACCTGATTGACCAGCAGCATCTGGAAACGCCGTACTATGGCTCTCGTAAGATGCGAGTCCATCTGGAGCGCAAAGGCCACCTGATAAACCGCAAGCGGGTTCAGCGCCTAATGCGCACCATGGGCATTCAGGCGGTGTATCCACGCCCCAGAACCAGCATTCCGGGCGACGGGCACAAAGTTTATCCGTACCTGCTCAAAGGGCTGAAAATCGACCGCCCCAACCAGGTGTGGGCAATGGATATTTCGTACGTGCCGCTGGCCCGAGGCTTCATGTATTTGGTCGCCATTATCGACTGGTACAGCCGTAAGGTGCTGTCCTGGCGGGTCTCCAATACCATGGACACAGACTTCTGCATCGATGCCCTGGAGGAAGCCCTACAGCGCCATGGAACGCCGGAAATCTTCAATACTGATCAAGGTGCCCAGTTCACCAGTGAGGCCTTCACAGGCGCTCTCAAGGAGCATGGCATTCGGATCAGCATGGACGGCAAGGGCTGCTATCATGACAACATCTTCGTGGAACGGCTCTGGCGCAGCGTCAAGCACGAGTGCGTCTACCTCACAGCCTTCGAGGATGGACGCCACTTGAAGCAGGCGCTCCACCGGTACTTCCGGCATTACAATCAGACCCGGTACCACCAAACCCTTGATTACCAAACACCGGATGAGGTGTACTACCAACAACCCATGACCCTGGCAGCTTGAGCCGGGAATACAGCCGGATCAGAGCTTAACTGCACCTTCAGGCTGTCCAACTGATGGGGTCCACCTC
>NZ_AXBV01000036.1:0-94728 GCF_000475255.1 Marinobacter sp. ES-1 | reverse complement strand
CCTTCAGCGGTTTACGCAGCCAGGGTCCCAAATAAATAATGGAGCGCGGATCCTTCAGCCCATGCGAGCTATTTCATGGCGCGTGGGAGCGCAGCGGCAAAGTCCCAAATCAGGTAGTCACGTGGACAGGAATTGGAAAGGTCCCATGGCTTGGAGGAAGGAATCTGCCTCCGCCCCCGCCTTTGTGTCCAAAAAGGACAAAAGCACATGGCAGCTCAAAGCACTCGACGGATTACGATTGTTGGCAAATCCATAGCGAGGAGCCAGCCATGAGCAAACGAATGACTCACCAGGAAATCTGCGAAGAGTGGGAGGCGGTCAGCCGAGCCCAAAATGTGAACCACCAACGTGGTATCAAAGCCGCCATAACGCAATGCCGTCAGTTTCTGACGGCGATTCACCAGCAAGCGGACGTGGAGCAAGCGAGGTACCGCTATCTGGCGCAGCGGCTCTGTGATCACTTCTGGTCCCACAACATGGCTTATCGTACCGACAAGACACCCGGCTATCCCGGGCACTTCGGCTGCCGCGTTCGACTCAGAAAAAGAAAACTGGAATTGTCCTGGTACTACAACCGCTTTATCCCGAAGAAGAGTGGCGAGGGCCGATCAGTGTTCAGTGAGTACATTCGCAAAGAAGGTCGGTTCCGCTACCACAAACCGGCCTTCACTCGGGCTCAGGACTGGGAGCAACCCCATATCATGGAGACTGAGACTGGTTTTGAAATGCTGCGAAGACTCAATGCCAACCAGGCGGAGCTTTGTCGAATCGTGCGGAAAAGCGAGCGCCTCCTGAAAAATCTGGAGGAGCACCTCGGTGGACTGAAGGAGGCGACCAGCGGGAGTTCAAGCCCCTCCAACGAGGAGGGATGAGGGCTGTTGGCGGTAAAAGGCATGCCGCTCACACCGCAGGTGTTGATTGCGTGGGGCTATTGATGGGATCGCCCAGATTTCAGGTGGCTATATATGCCGTTCTTTGCTGGTCTATCCGGGTCAAATCGGTTGAATGCAGCGTGGTACCTCTATATATTGATCAGTCAATGTAGTGTAGGGCTGTTCCGCCCATGAGACCGTGCCGCCTCAGATAAGGTGGCAACACCATCGCCCATAGGAAGCGAAAACATGGCCGAGATGGAAGATCGCTGGTTATCCGTAGACGAAATTGGCAAGCACCTCGGTGTCAGCAATGACACCGTGTACCGCTGGATCGACAAGCACGCAATGCCCGCCCACCGCATGGGGCGATTTTGGAAGTTCAAAAAAGTCGAAGTGGATGAGTGGGTCAAGGGCGGTGGAGCCGCTGAGACGAGCAAAGGTGAGCGTTCCGAATGACCCAAGGCCGGTATCGCATCTCCTTCACGTCCGGCAGCCTGTATCACCGCGAATCGGTGAAGTTGGCCGAGCTGTACCTGTCGCTCCGTGACTGGGAAGATGTGCGGACTCAAGCTCTACATGACAACCTGCTACAGGCCAGAACAGAAAGCACGGCAAAGCGCACCTGTAGAGAGGCGATTGCACGCCTGAAGACGTTGACCGAAAGCGAACTGACTTTCCTGGCCGAGGCAAACCACCAGGACCAGGCTCACCTTCTGTGGGTTGCCGTGTGCCGCCTGTACCGCTTTATCGCGGACTTTGCGGTGGAAGTGCTACACGAACGGTTTGTCGCGATGAAGCTGGATCTCAGTTTTGAGGATTTCGATGCCTTCTATAACCGTAAATCGGAATGGCATGACGAACTGGATAATGCCAGCGCCTCAACGCGCGATAAATTGCGGCAGGTCCTGTTCAGAATGCTGCGGGAGGCAGGGTTGTTAGCTAAGGACAAAACCATAAACGCAGTTCTGCTCAGCCCCAGGCTGGTTGAGTTGCTGCGTCAGAACAATCCTGACGAGTTTTTCTACTTCCCAGTCTATGAATCCGATATCAGGGGGATGTCAGCTTGAAAAAGGACATTGCCAAAATGCCGATGCAGGAGCGACTACAGCACCTGTTTAGCGTGGTTTCCGGCCAGCGGTTCCTGAACAAACAGGGACTGGGTAATGAAGTGCCTTTCTTCATCTGTCCCTACCGGCCTGAAGAAGCGGTCGAGATGGAGCGTCTTCAGCGGCAGTTGGTTAACCGGCTGGAGCAGGCGGGCATCCGGATCCTGAGTATCAATCTGTACGACCTGGCCGTCGATATTTTGAAAGAAAGAGACATCTGGGAGCAGGTGTTGGAGCTCGAGCCCACGGTCTCAAAGGATCAGCTGAAAGAACTGCTACAGGGAGTGCTGGACCCGGAAGCCCATTTGGTGCCCGCTATTGCGGCAAAACTCCAGTCCGTTGAGTTTGACGTGCTGTTTCTCTCAGGGGTGGGCGAGGTTTTCCCCTACATACGCTCCCATAACGTGCTCAACAACTTGCAGAGCACCGCCAAAGACCAGCCAACGGTGATGTTCTTTCCGGGGTCCTATACCCACTCGCTGGAAACCGGTGCATCGCTGGATCTGTTCGGCAGGCTGCATGACGACAAGTACTACCGTGCGTTCAACATCTTTCATTACGAAGCCTGAGCGGACGATACGATTCGAGGCGTAATCATTAAGGGAAAGTACAATGACATTGAAGAATATTTTTCTAAAGCCCGTTGACCGCCCCATTGAAGGCGTTATCAAAGCCGACGATGAAGCCAGTCTTCGCCTCGAAATTGAAGAATACGTACTGACCAACGAAGTCGAGAAACGCCTCGAAGAGTTCCTGGACGCCTACAATAACTACGAAGGGGCCAACGGTGTATGGGTCTCCGGCTTCTTCGGGTCCGGTAAGTCTCACCTGCTCAAAATGCTGGCCCTTTTGCTTGAAAACCGGGAAATGGACGGTGCTACAACCCTGGACCTGTTCCTTCCCAAGTGCAGCGAGAATGAAATTCTCCGGGGCGACCTGAAGCGAGCTGTCTCAATTCCGGCGAAGAGCATTCTGTTCAACATCGACCAGAAAGCCGATGTCATCAGCAAAACCCAGATTGATGCGCTTCTGGCCGTGTTCGTTAAAGTCTTCGACGAAATGTGCGGCTACTACGGCAAACAAGGGCACATTGCCCAGTTTGAGCGCGATCTGGACGGCCGTGGCCTGTACGAACAATTCAAAGCCGAGTACGAGACCATCGCCGGCCGCCCCTGGCAGAAAGGCCGGGAGCAAGCCCTTCTGGAAGGCCCGAATATTGCCCAAGCCTACGCCGCTGTGACCGGTGGCGACCCGCAGTCGGCAGCGGGCATTCTGGACAAGTACCGCAGCGAATACCGAGTCTCGATTGAAGACTTCGCGGACAATGTGAATGCCTATATCGAGAAGCAGGCAAAAGAGGGTGGCCACAAAGAGTTCCGCCTGAACTTCTTTGTGGACGAGGTCGGCCAGTACATTGCCGACAACACCAAGCTGATGACCAACCTGCAAACCATTGCCGAGAGCCTCGCCACCAAGTGTCGGGGCCGGGCCTGGATTATCGTCACCGCGCAGGAAGAGATGAAAAACGTGGTTGGCGAAATGGGCAAGCAACAAGGCAACGACTTCTCGAAAATTCAGGCACGGTTCAATAACCGCATGAAGCTGTCCAGCGCGGACGTGGCAGAGGTCATCCAGAAGCGCCTGTTAACCAAGACCGAAGAAGGCGTCAATCAGCTGTCGGACGTCTACCACGCACAGGCGAACAACTTCAAAACCCTCTTTGACTTCGCGGATGGATCGGCTACCTACCGGAACTTCCGGGACAGGGACCACTTTATCCACAGCTACCCCTTCGTCCCCTACCAGTTCGCGCTGTTTCAATCGGCGATCCAGAATCTGTCGCAGCACAACGCCTTCGAGGGTAAACACAGTTCCGTCGGTGAGCGCTCCATGCTTGGGGTTTTCCAGCAGGTGGCCATCCACATCGGTAATCACGAGGTGGGCCAACTGGCCACCTTTGACCTGATGTTTGAAGGCATCCGCTCCGCACTGAAATCACAAATACAGCGGGCGATTATTCAGGCCGAAAACCACCTCGATAATGCCTTCGCCATTCGGCTGCTGAAGGCCCTGTTCCTGGTCAAATATGTCAAGGAATTCAAGCCCACGGTGCGCAACCTTTGCGTGCTGATGCTGGATGCCTTCGATCAGGATCTGCCGGCACTTCGCACCAAGGTCGAGGAAGCCCTGAGCCTTCTGGAGCAACAGACCTACATACAGCGCAACGGGGACCAGTACGAGTACCTGACGGACGAGGAAAAGGACGTCGAGCAGGAGATCAAGAACACCGAGGTCGAATCATCGGATGTCGCGGACGAGCTGGAAAAGATCGTTTTCGACTTTGTTATAAAGCAGCGCAAGATCCGTTATGACGCCGGCTCTTCCCAGAACCAGGGGCAGGACTACTCTTTTTCGCGCAAACTGGATGATCGTCTGCATGGGCGTGAATACGAGCTCTCGATCAATGTCATCAGCCCGTTCCACGAGCATACCGACAACGAGCAAATGCTCCGTACAGCCTCTACGTACAAGGCGGACGAACTGTTTGTGCTCATGCCGTCAGACGAGCGCCTGGTGCGCGATCTGCTCATGTTCAAGCGCACCGAGAAGTACATCAAGCAGAACATTTCCGTTACCCAGCAGGAAGCCGTTAAGCGGATCCTGAATGACAAGGGCTTTCAGAACCGTGAGCGCGAGGCCAGGCTCCGGCAGCAGGTTCAGACCCTCATTGGCAAGTCCAAGTTGCTCATTGGCGGCGCCGATGTGGAAGTGGCGAATGAGGACCCCCAGACCCGCATTATTCGGGGCTTCCATGAGCTGATTTCACGGGCTTACCCCAACCTCCGCATGTTGCGCGGCGTTTCCTATACGGAGAACGACATCAGCAACTGTCTTAGCCGCACAGACGATGGCCTTTTCGGTAACGACGCCACGGCCCTGGCGGAATCCGAGCAGGAAGTGCTGGCGTTCATTCAGAGCAACAACCGGGGCGGTGTCCGCACCACCCTCAAGAGCCTGCTGGAAAAGTTCGAACACAAACCCTACGGCTGGTATTACGCTGCGATTCTCTGCACCCTGGCCAACCTGTGCGCCCGTGGCAAGGTGGAAGTTCGTCTCGACGGGAATATCCTGGAGGACAGCGAGCTGGAGCGCGCCCTGCGTAACACTCACGGCCACGGCAACGTGGTGCTGGAACCACAGATTGAGTTCACCGCCTCTCAGGTCCGAGCCCTCAAGTCGTTCTACGAGGACTTCTTCGACAGCCCGCCCCGCAGCAGCGAAGCCAAGGCCCTGGGTAAAGAGGCCGGCGAAGCCTTCCAGGAAATGTACCACGACCTGGATCGGCGGATAGCGCAGGTCGATCAGTATCCCTTTCTCAATGCCTTGAAACCTGCCCTGGTGACGCTGAAAGAGGTCGCCGGAAAGCCCTACACCTGGCACCTGACGGAATTGGGCAAGCAGGAAGACCAGCTGCTGGACCTGAAAGAGGATGTCATCGACCCCATCCGCAAGTTTATGGGCGGTTCACAAAAAGACATCTACAACCAGGCCCGGTCCTTCCTGCAGAGCCAGGAGCCCAACTTCATCTATGTGTCCGGGGACGAGATCGAGCAGATCCGCACCATCCTGAACGACCCCAATTGCTACAAAGGAAATCGCATTCAGCAGCTCAAGGGCCAGTTGGATAGCCTGCAAGAGCGCATTGACGAGAAAGTACAGCAAACCCGAGCTCAGGCAGAAACCTCCCTGAAGACCATGCAGGAACGCATGCAAAGCATGGACGAATATCAGTCCCTGCCGGAGCCGCGCCAGGATGAACTCAACAAACCGTTCCGGGATCTGGTCGATTACATCGGACAGGAGCGCCTGATTGCTGTGATCAAGGACCGTACCCGGTACTTTGAAGAAGAGGGCTACCAGAAGCTGCTGGGCAAAATGGTGGCGCTGGCCAATCAGAAATCAGCACCGGCAGACGACCCCGATCAGCACCCAGGTAGCCAGAGTGAAGACCAGAGTGACGGGGGGACTCCCGAGGTCAAGGAATCGCCCGCCGACTATGTTCACACCCGCAACCTCCGTGTCGCGTTCGACAAGGCCTGGCTGGCCAACGAGCGTGATGTGGACCGGTACCTGAATGCCCTGCGCGAGGCCCTGCTGGTTGAAATCCAGCAAGGCCGCAAGGTCCAGATTTAAGCATGCCGAACCGTCTAACCGGTCGATGTTGGGGATAGCCATGCACGAAGCCGAACAGGAAATCCGGGCGCTCATTCGCGGTGGCGAAAGCCTTGCCATCGAGTTCAAGAGCGACGTCAAAAGCCTGCCTGACCGGGACCTGGTAGCCGCGGTGGTGGCCCTGGCCAACACCGAGGGCGGCGACCTGTTCCTGGGCGTTGAAGACGATGGCACCCCAACTGGGCTGCATGCCAACCACCGCAACCTCGCCGGCCTGCCCGCACTGATTGCCAACAAGACCATTCCCTCGCTGGCCGTGCGCGTTGAGGCCCTGGAGCTGGAGGGGCAAACTATTGCCAGGATCCAGGTTCCCAAGTCCCGGCAGCTGGTGTCGACCTCGGATGGCCTGCTGCAACGTCGGCGCCTGAGAATGGACGGCACTCCGGAGGCCGTGCCCTTCTACCCCCATGAGTTTGTTCAGCGCCAGTCCAGCCTGGGAGTAACGGACCCCTCGGCCTTGCCGGTGGAAAACCTGGCGGTTGAGGATCTGGACCCGATTCAGCGGATCCGCATCCGCAACGCCATCAAGAAATACGGCGGCGACCAGAGCCTGACGCCCCTGGCGGATGATGAGCTGGACGGCGCCCTGGGGCTGACCGTGAACGTGGGAGGCCAGCGTCACCCCACCGTGGCAGGGCTGCTGCTGCTGGGGAGCGACATGCAGCTCCGACAACACCTGCCCTCCCACGAGGTAGCATTCCAGGTGCTGCGCGGTACCGATGTGCTGGTCAATGAGTTCTACCGCAAACCGCTGCTGGAGACCTTCGAGGAGGTCGAGGTACTGTTCCGCGCCCGGGTGGAAGAAGAGGAGATTCAGGTCGGACTGTTTCGCGTGCCCATCCCCAACTTCGACCGCCGGGCCTTCCGGGAAGCCTTTGTGAACGCCCTGGTTCACCGCGACTACAGCGCCCTGGGCGCCGTGCACGTCAAACTGGACGATGACGGCCTGAGCATCAGCAATCCCGGTGGTTTTGTGGAGGGCGTCAACCTGGACAACCTTCTGGTGGCTGACCCTCGCTCCCGTAACCCCTTGCTGGCTGACATTATCAAGCGCATCGGCCTGGCCGAACGCACGGGCCGAGGCATCGACCGGATCTTCGAGGGCATGCTCCGCTACGGGCGCACTGCACCCGACTACTCCATGTCGTCCGCTCACACCGTCTCCGTGCGCATGAGCGCAGCGGACGCGGACGCCGAGTTCCTGCGCATGATCGTCGAGCGCGAGGAACAGACCGGCGCCGCCATGCCCATCGACAGCCTGATTATCCTGTCCCGGCTGCGCAATGAGCGGCGTTTAAGAACAGCGGACCTGGCCAAGTCGGTGCAGAAGCCGGAAACCGTGGTCCGGGGCACCCTGGAGAAACTGGTGGAGGCCGGCATGGTGGAAGCCCACGGCACTGGCAAGGGCCGCACCTACACCCTGAGCGCCAAGGTTTCCAGGGGGGCGGGACAGAAGGCGGCCTACGTTCGCCAGGCGGGCTTCGATGCCATCCAGCAGGAGCAAATGGTGCTGAATTTCATCGATACCCACGGCAGCATCAAACGAGCGGATGCCGCCGATCTGTGCCATATCAGCCCTTTCCAGGCCACTCGACTGCTCAACCGCTTGAAAGACAAGGGCGTGATACGCCCGGTAGGCCAGGGGAAGGGGACCCGATATGAGCGAAGCTGATAAAATACGTGCGGCGCACGAAAAATACGAGCGTATACGAGCGCCGCGCGTATTTTTGCATGCAAGTGAGGGGCGTGGCCGACTGAGTGCTGGGGCAGGGGATAGTAAACAATCGGGAAGTAATAATGATAGACCGGCTTGAACTCAAAAACTTTACGTCATTCGGTGATCTGGACATCGATTTCTCATCCAAGATCAACGTGATCATTGGCGAAAACGGTACCGGCAAAACACACTTGCTCAAGGCGGCCTATGGGCTTTGTGCCGGCGCATCGTTTTTCAAGAGCAAGCCGGATCTCGGTAAAGCCGAGCTCGAAGCGGCATTGACTGCCAAGTTTCTGCGCCTGTTCATGCCTCTGGATGACAAGCTCGGGAAGATGCACCTTCACGGGGCCAGAGAACACGCCAGTTTAACCGCGCAGTTTGCAGAGGGGCAGAAGGTCAACGCGACCTTTTTCAACAACTCCTCTGAGCTTTCAATCAAGGATTCGCAAAGCTACGCCAAGTACCGAGCTGAGCCGGTGTTCATCCCAACCAAAGAGGTGCTCTCTCTGGTCAAGGGTATGGCAAACGAAACACACGACCAGAAAACGGTCGAGCTGATATTTGATGATGGCTACGTCGATCTTGCTAAAGCTCTGAGCAAATCCAGTGGTGAAGACCTGGACGCGCGGATCAACGAAGATCCTAGGCTGAGTTCGATTATTCCGCAATTGGTCAGCCTGATTGGTGGCCGCTATCAGTGGGAAAACGGCGGCTTCTGCTTCCAGCCAGGTGAATATCGGGAAAAGCCCTCTCCTAAACGAACCAATTCCAAGTCCGCCCAAGCGTATCAGGACTCCACGGTGACGGAGTTCGTTGCAGAAAGCGGCCGTCAGTACTCCAGCAGCATGACGGCGGAAGGCTTCAGGAAGATCGGTATTCTGCACAGGTTGCTCAGCAACGGCGTGCTGTCTCCTGGGTCCAGTGGCCCACTGTTCTGGGACGAACCGGAATCCAATATGAACCCCAAGCTGATGAAGCTGCTTGTTCAGGTTCTTCTGGAGCTGGCTAGAAATAACCAGCAGGTTATTCTGGCTACGCATGATTATGTGCTGCTCAAGTGGTTTGACCTGCTGGTCCGACCGGGCCAGGGGGATCACATTCGCTTCCATGCCTTGGTCAACGAGGGTGACCGAGTCACTATTCAATCAGCGGATAGCTATAAAGAGCTGGATAACAATGCCATAGCGAACACATTCAATGATCTGTATGACGAAGAGATCAAGCGCTCGCTCGGGGGTAAGACATGACTCTTCTCTCTGAGGATGACCTGGAATTCGATTTCAGCGATGCGATTGATGCCGTCCGCTTTGATGACGACGCACTACATGGGCAAAGCACCATGAAGCGAGTTGATTTTATTGCGGAGTATGAGGATCGCTTCGTTTTTGTGGAAGTAAAAGACCCTGACAACCCTGTCGCGGCCAATCCTGAAGCATTCAGACAAAAGCTCGTCAGTGGCAATTTAATACCGGATTTAGCCGGGAAGTATAGAGACAGCCTCTGGTTCCGAGCCCTCAGCGGTAAGGTGGGAAAACCAGTTCATTATGTCGTCCTGCTTTCCATGGCCGCTCTCGATCCCGCATTGCTGCTCGCCAAACAAGATGAGCTGCACCGCTGCCTGCCCTTGAATCACAAAGACTGGTCTCTGCCGTTTGCACAGGCATGCGTCATTCTCAACCTGGACCAGTACAAGAAACAATTTGGAACCCATACCGTCCGCAGAATAAGTGCGGGAGCCTAATTCATGGAAACATCGAAACTTAAAAAATTCGCCCAATTCGCTCGCCGCAGCCTCCTCGAACAGGTTACAGCCAAGCTCAAACTGGTACTCGCCGACGAGAGTCCCGCCCGGCGAGAAAGGCCACAGGCGATTAAAAAACTGGAAGAAGCGATAGCCGAGCAGAGCAAAGAACAGGTTATTGAGCGGGTGGCCTATATCTGGTTCAACCGCTTCTGCGCCCTGCGTTTTATGGACGTGAATCGTTACAACCGCATTGGCATTGTTTCCCCTGCTGAGGGGCAGTTCCAGCCCGAGATCCTAGCGGATGCCAAAATGGGCCATATCGATGGAGAAATGGTGTCGGAGGCAACCCGTCAAAAGATCTTCACTCTCCTGGATGGCAAAACACCCAGTCAGGATCCGCAGGGGGAGGCCTATCGCCTGTTGGTCGTCGCGGCCTGTAACTATTGGTACAGTGCGATGCCGTTCCTGTTCGAGCGCATTGACGATTACACCGAGCTTTTAATGCCGGATGATCTTCTATCGGGTAACTCGATCCTGGCCTATACCCGCGAAGCCATGACGCCGGACGCCTGTGAGGATGTCGAGGTGATCGGCTGGCTGTATCAGTTCTATATCTCCGAGAAAAAGGATCAAGTATTCGAGGCGCTGAAGAAGAATCAGAAAATCACACCGGCCAATATTCCCGCCGCCACGCAACTTTTCACGCCACACTGGATTGTGCGTTATCTGGTGGAGAACTCTCTGGGGCGCCTCTGGATGCTCAACCGTCCTGCTTCTGGCTTGATCGAGCAGATGGATTACTACATCAAGCCGGAAGAGCCCGAGACCGACTTTTTGCGGATCAATAGCCCGGAAGAGATCAAGATCTGTGATCCAGCCTGCGGATCGGGGCACATGCTGACGTATGCATTTGATCTGCTTTATGCCATTTATGAGGAAGAAGGTTACGAACCTGCCGACATTCCGACCAAGATTTTGACTCATAACCTATACGGCATCGAAATCGACGAGCGTGCTGGGGAGCTGGCTGCCTTTGCTCTGACCATGAAGGCGCGTGCCAAGCAGCGCCGGTTCTTTCGCAAGCCGGTTCAGCCCAATATTGTCGTCTTAGAGAACGTGGTCTTTACTGACGCCGAGATGCAGGACGTGGCTGCTCTGGTAGGCAAGGACCTTTTCACGGACAAGCTGCGCGAGATGTTGGGCCAGTTCGAGCATGCCAAAAACTTTGGCTCGCTGATCGTGCCGAAGCTGCGCGACCCGGCAGAGGCGCTGCGGGTTGTCGAGGCGCGGGACTTTGGCGGCGATCTGCTGCTGAAGGAGGTGCAAGAGCGTCTCGTGGCCGTGCTGGGCATGGCCGAGGCGCTGGCTCCGAAGTATCACGTGGTGGTGGCCAACCCGCCGTATCTCGGTGGGAAAGGGATGAACGAACGGCTTCAAGAGTTCGCAAAAGCACATTTCGTCGAAGGTAAATCCGATCTGTTTGCCATGTTCATGCTGAGAACAATGGCCATGGTCATTCCCGACGGGTTTGTCTCGATGATTAATATGCAGTCGTGGATGTTCTTGCGCTCGTACGAAAACCTCCGAAGCAAATTGCTTTCAGGGTCGCTCATTGAAACAATGGCGCATCTTGGTGAGCGCGCATTTGACTCCATAGGAGGCGCAGTTGTTTCGACGACCGCGTTTGTGCTTAGAAAGTCAAACGCCCCAGACGCTGAAGGCATTTTTGTTCGGCTTGTTAGCGGAGAAAATGAAGCGGAAAAATCAGCAGCGCTGTTACTTGCTGTAAAGGATCGCAAACACCCGCTGAGGTTTAGTGCGACGTCCGATACATTCGAAATGATCCCCGGAAAGCCAATCGCATACTGGGTTAGTGACAGTCTTGCTGATAGCTTTTCTGATAGCACCCGCCTAATCGACTTGGCCCGTCCATGCCAGGGTATGGCAACCACCAATAATGGTTTGTTCGTCAGGGATTGGCATGAGGTTGGAGCAGAAAAGATTGGCTTCCACCAAACCAGCGAAAACAACGCATATGAAAGTGGAAAGAAATGGTTTCCGTACAACAAAGGCGGTGGCGGACGCCGTTGGTTTGGCAACGCCGAAGATATTGTAAATTTTGAGAACCGAGGCAAAACGATATGTGAGTATATCGACAATACTCCGGGTGTGAAAGTTAAGTCCAACGGCAGGGTAATTAACCGAGAAAGATTCTTCCTTGAGTCAATTAGTTGGTCGAAGATATCTAGCGGAAGAATTGCACTTCGCAACTATCCGAATGGCTTTGTGTTTGACGTTGCTGGTTGCTCTATCTTCTCAGACCACAACTTCCTAATGAAAATTCTTGGTTTCATGAATTCTATCGTCTGCTTCAAGATCCTTGAATGCATGTCGCCGACGCTCAATTTTGAAGTCGGACAAATCAACAATCTGCCAATCCGTGATTTGACAGCGAAAGCCAAGTCAGCTTCTGAAGAAACCGCCGAAGCTGCAATATCACTGGCAAAATCCGACTGGGACGCTTACGAGACCTCCTGGGATTTCACCACACTCCCTCTGATCTCGCCCGATCATCGGAGCGAGACGCTGGAGAACAGCTATGCAACCCTCCGTACCCATTGGCAGGGCATGACGGACGAGATGAAAGCCTTGGAGGAAGAAAACAACCGGATCTTCATAGACGCTTACGGCCTACAGAATGAGCTGACACCTGATGTGCCATTAGAAGACATCACTCTGACCTGTAACCCTCACTACCGCTACGGCAACAACAAAAGTGAGGAAGAGCTGGAGTCACTTCTTCTGGCTGACACCATGCGCGAGCTGGTCTCCTACGCCGTTGGCTGTATGTTCGGCCGCTACGCGCTAGACAAACCGGGGCTGATCCTGGCCAATCAGGGCGAGACTATTGAGGATTACTTGAAGCAAATCCCGGAACCGAGCTTCCCGGCGGATGATGACAATGTTATCCCCATGCTCGATGGCGACTGGTTCACCGACGACATCACCGAACGCTTCCGTGAATTCCTGCGCATCGCCTTTGGCGAAGAACACTATGAGGAAAACCTCCGCTTTGTCGAGCAGGCGCTGGGCAAGGATATTCGCAAGTACTTCCTGAAGGACTTCTACAACGACCACGTGCGCCGTTACAAGAAGCGACCCATCTACTGGCTGTTCTCCTCTCCCAAGGGCTCATTCAACGCGCTGATCTACATGCACCGCTACCAGCCCCACACCGTGGGCACGGTGTTGGAGTATTTGCGCGATTTCAAAGACGAGAAACTGCAAGCCCGGAAGAACCATCTGGAGGCTGTCAGTATCAGCGCCGGGGCCTCCCAGGGTGATAAGACCAAGGCCCTGAAAGAGATCGAGAAGATCAACAAAACCCTCGCCGAGCTGGATGACTACGAGCGGGATGTGCTCTACCCACTGGCCACCGAACAGGTGGAAATTGATCTCGATGACGGGGTGAAGACCAATTATCCGAAATTTGGCGAAGCTTTAAAGAAGATTACCGGCCTCTCTGGCTAGGAGCACAGGCATGCATATCAACAAACTAACCTTGCAGCGCTTTCGTGGCGCTCAAGATCTACCGCTGGATCTGGATGACAAGCTTAATGTGTTTGTCGGCATGAATGGCACGGGTAAATCCAGCATTCTGGATGCCTCGGCCATCATGCTGTCCTGGCTGGCGAATCGGATTAAGCATGCGGGTGCGTCTGGGCGTCCGATTGCCGAATCCGATATCAGGAATGGTGAATCCTCCGCCAATCTGGCCATTCAGCTATGTGATGAGGGTACTTCCTTCGGCTGGAACTTGGCGAAGGTGCGTAAGGGGTACAGCAAAAAGGACCTGGCCTCTGTTCTGATTTCTGCATCCGAAACGGCCAAGGGTATTCAGGCCGGCATCACCGAACACAACGGGAAGGTAAACATCCCCTTGTTTGCTTACTACCCGGTGAATCGCGCTGTGTTGGATATTCCACTGCGTATCCGGGAAAAGCATCAGTTCGGGCTTCTTTCTGCTTACGAGGAGTCGCTAACCAGTGGCGCCAACTTCCGTACTTTCTTTGAATGGTTCCGGGAGCGTGAAGACCTTGAGAACGAGAACCGCAAATACATAGATGATCTGATCAAGCCGGACGATTTCGAGTTCCCGGATTCGCAGCTAACGGCGGTGCGGCGGGCCCTTGAGATTTTCATGCCGGACTTCCAAAACCTGACCGTAAGGCGCCAACCGCTGCGGATGGAGGTAACGAAGAAAGGCCAGCGGCTGACGGTAAACCAGCTTTCCGATGGCGAAAAATGCTTGATGGCCATGGTTGGCGACCTTGCCAGGCGCATGGCCATAGCCAACCCGGAGCGAGAAGATCCGCTGCTGGGAGATGGCATTGTGATGATCGATGAAATTGATCTGCACCTGCATCCGAAATGGCAGCGCCTGGTGGTGCCCAGTTTGAGGGCGGTTTTCCCGAACTGTCAGTTTTTTATCTCCACTCATTCACCGCATGTAATTACCCATGTGAAACCGGAGAATCTGTTCCTTATGAACATGACAGATGCCGGGGAATTGGAGATTGTTCGCCCGAATGAGTCCTACGGGAAGACGGTGGACAGGGTACTTGAAGATCTGATGGGCCTTGAGACCACACGCCCTGACCAAGTGGAAGATGCTCTTCGAGCTATTTACGGGCAAATCAATGATGGCGAGCTTGATACTGCCAGAAAAGGCATTGCTGAATTGGAACGAGACATTGGCGAAGATCCGGAACTGGTAAAAGCCAAGGTGCTGATCAAACGCAAGGAGCTGATTGGCCGATGAAGTATGTGGAGAAGCGCCACGAACCTGAAGTTTTTACGCAATGGAAGGCTCTGGCCAATGTCAATGAAGACTGGCAGCCTACCTATGGCGACCTGAGGGGTGAGCCCAAAGCCTCGGTAAAGAGATCATTGATGCGGGAGCAGGGTTACATCTGCTGCTATTGTGAACGCCGGTTAACCGAGGGCGATTCCCACATAGAACACTTTCAGCCTCAGAGTGACCCGACTGTGGATCCGCTGGATTACGGCAATCTTTTGTGCTCCTGCCAGAATCAGATCAGAAAGGGTGAGCCCCGTCACTGCGGTAACCTGAAAGGCGACTGGTTTGACCCCGAGCTGTTGATATCTCCGCTGGATGCGAATTGTGAGCCCCGGTTTGGTTTTGAAGGTGATGGTTGGATTAAACCTGCTGACAATAACGACCGGGCGGCCTGTGAAACCATTACCCGACTGGGCCTCGACCTGCCCAAGTTGAATGAGTTGAGAGCTGGAGCAATTGAGCCTTTCCTGGATGATAGCTTGAGCCATGATGAGCTGGGTCAGTTCGTGTCGGGCTACTTAACCATGGGAGCAGACGGCCGTTTCGGTGAGTTCTGGACCACCATCAAATACCTGTTTGGGGACTATGCCGCCGCATGAGTAATCGAATTTCCCAGGCCTCTCATGAATATCCCAGGTCGCTCATGAAGGAGGGCTACCTATGAAATTGAAAGAAATTGCCGTTAAAGGCTTTAAATCCATCAGCAATCACGACTACGAGCGTATTGCCTTTAACGATGTCACGGTGCTGTTGGGGGCGAATGGCTCCGGGAAAAGTAACCTGATTTCACTGTTCCGGCTGTTGGGATTTATGACCACTGGTGCTCTGCAGCAGTACGTTGGCAGGCAGGGCGTCAGCCAGCTTCTGTTTTATGGCCCAAAGGTGACCGAATCGCTGAGTTTCAGCGTGAAACTGGAAGATGACAGCACCACGGACTCCTACGATGTAAAGCTATCGTATGGGTTGCCGGACCGGCTGTTTGTCAGTGGTGAACAGGTAAGCTATCACAAAGCCGGTCACCCTAGACCGCAGGAATACTTTCTGTCCAGTGGTGGCCCCGAAGCGGAGCTGGGGCAGGATGATCGACCCACCAGTAAAGTGCTTACCGGTCTGCTCAGAGGCATACAAACCTTCCAGTTTCACGACACATCCGACACCGCCCGAATCAAGGACCGGGTGTACGTTGATGATGTGTCCTACCTGCGCAGCGATGGGGGCAACCTCGCGGCCTTCCTCAAGATGTTGAAGGAGTCGGACAGCTATCGTCCTTACTACGAACGAATTGTCCGGCATATTCGCAAGATTATGCCGCAGTTCAACGACTTCGTACTGGATACCCTTCCTGGCAATGACCGTTTCGTGCGACTGAACTGGTCTGATACCTACCGCCAGGATTATCTTTTTGGTCCGGATCAGATTTCCGACGGGTCTCTTCGCTTCATGGCGCTGACCACACTACTGTTGCAGCCACCGGCGTTGCTTCCAAAAGTGATCGTTCTGGATGAGCCGGAGTTGGGTCTGCATCCGGCTGCCACGCTTGAGCTTGCCGGTATGATCAAACGTGCATCCCAGAAAACGCAGGTGGTCCTGGCCACCCAGTCCACACGGCTGGTGGATGAATTCCTGCCGGAGCAGATTGTGATTGTGGAGCGCGATTCAAAGACCGGCGCCAGCTCGTTCCACCGTCTGGAAGCGGAGGCGCTGGGTGAATGGTTGCAACGGTACAGCCTCTCGGAGCTTTGGGAGAAAAATGTGTTGGGAGGGCAGCCGTGATTCGACTGCACATAACCGCAGAGGGCCAGACCGAGAAAGCCTTCGTCGACCAGGTTTTGACACCCCATCTGGCGCACTTTGATGTCTACACCGACGCGCGCTGTGTGTTAACGAGCAAGGACAAACGGGCAGCCAAAGAATACCGGGGTGGCTTGATCAGTTACCAGAAGGCAAAAGCAGACATCGAAACCTGGATGAAGGAAGACGCCAACCAGGAATGCTGGTTTACCAGCATGTTCGATTTATATGCCTTGCCAGACGATTTCCCAGGATTTGACGAGGCGGAACGGCTGGAGCCTTATCAAAGGATCGAACGGCTCGAAGCTGCTTTTGGCAATGAAATGAACAAGCCAAACTTTATTCCCTATATCCAGTTGCATGAATTTGAAAGCCTGATTCTGGCTGACCCGGCCAAGCTGGATTGGGAGTACCTGGAGCACGACCAGCCAATTGGAAATCTAGTGAAGATGGTCGGCTCCCAAAATCCGGAGCTCATCAATGACGGTCGAGAAACAGCGCCATCAAAACGAATTCTCAAAGAGATACCGGAGTACGACAAGGTGACATCAGGGGTATCGGTTGCGGCTCACATCGGCCTCGGTGCTCTGCGGGCCTCATGCAAACACTTTGATGAGTGGGTGTCGCGCTTGGAGAAGCTCGGGGGCAAAGAATGAGCCAGCAAATCAATTATGCGCTGGGCAGGCTTTTCGATAAGCACCGGGTTGTGTTCTGGTACGACACCAAGCAAGAGCTGCGCAGTGACTTCGAGGCGGTTTCCATTCCGGACGTGGAGAAGCTGGAGATCGCCAACAACGAGTACGGCCTGAAACATCGCATCCTGCGGGAGGCACCGGAACAGAAATTCTTGCTGTACAAAGAAGGGCCACAACCGGAGGATCTGGACAACTGGTTGCTGGACGTACAGCTGGCCCACGGCGAGTTCCGGACCGACCAGGTGGCCATCTGGCTGTCCGAGTTGGAGTTGGGCCTGGAGTTCGCCGAGATAGCTCAGGCCCATACGGAGTTCTTTCAGGCGATCAAGCGCAAGGAGGCACTGAAGAAGTTGCTGAAGCCGGACGATACCGCCGGCCAGCTGCGCCTGAAGATGCTGGCCGTGTGTGCCGGTAGCGAGCCCCGTATGGACTCGGTGGTGGAAACCCTGCTGCAGCAACTGGCTGAAGACCGTGATGATGGCATCCGGCTGATTGAGCGCTGTGGTCTGGGCAGCTTCCTGTGGGAGCAACTGACCCGTTTCTACGGCTACGAGGCCAGTGAACCCAGCCTGCGCGATTTCGTGATCGAGCTGTTCAAGTCCTGCTACGCCATGGGTACCGATGGCGATGTCAAACTGACCGGCGACGCCCTGGTGTTCCTCAAGCGCTGGAAAGACAGCCGGCAGTTCGAGCAGGGGTTTGAAACCCTGTCTGCCGAGTGTGCCGAGGTGCTGGGCATTGAGCAGGATCTGGGTAAGCGGGACTTCCGGGACCTGGTTGAGCTGGATTACTTCCGGCTAATCGACCAGAAGATTATCAGTGACCTGGTGCGGGCGGTGGTAGGCCGCACGGTCACTAGTGGCGATGTGGCATTGTGGGTACGGCAGCGGCGCCAGGGCCACTGGTACGGGGAGTTCCGCCACCTGTATGAAGCCATTGAGTTTGCGGCCCGTTTTGTCCAGATGCTCGGTGAGGCTCGTCTCACCATGGACAGCCTCTCCGACGGCGTTCAGCGATACAGCCGTTCCTGGTTCCAGTTGGATCAGCTCTACCGCAAATTTACCTACCATGTGCGCATGTCCGGCCAGGCATCGTTAATGGGCGATCTCAGTGAGCAGGTGGAGAATTTGTATTCCAACAACTACCTGCTCAAGCTGGGCGACGGCTTCCAGGTTCACGTGGATGCCGCGCCGCGCTGGGAGGCCTATCCGGTCGTTCAGCAAACAGCCTTTTTCGAGCACTGGGTTCGCCCGTACCTGTGCAAGGACAAACGGATCTGCGTGATCATTTCCGACGCCATGCGCTATGAGATTGGTGATGAGCTGCTGGGCCTTATCCGGCAGGAAGATCGCTACAGCGCGGAGCTTGAACCGGCACTCTCGACCCTTCCCAGCTATACCCAGCTCGGTATGGCGGCGCTACTGCCCAACAAGTCCCTGGCAATCGCCGACAACGATACCGGTACGGTACTGGTGGATGGCCAAAGCTCACAGGGCACGGTCAACCGTACCAAAATCCTGCAGGCCGCCTTGGATGGTCGGGGCCAGGCCGTCAAGGCGGAGGATTTTATGCAGCTCAACCGGGAAGACAGCCGTGAGCTGCTCAAGGGTAATGATGTGCTGTACATCTACCACAACCGCATCGATCACACCGGCGACAAGATGCATTCAGAGGGGCAGGCCTTTGAAGCCGCAGAACAAACCCTGGATGACCTGATTCGACTGATCAAGAAGCTCACGGCGGCCAACGCCAATAACCTGCTGATCACCGCTGACCATGGCTTTATTTACCAGAACCGTGAGCTGGATGAGAGTGATTTCCTGGGCGATGCCGTTTCTGGCGATGATATTCGCTACCGGGACCGTCGGTTCGTGCTGGGTAAGGGGCTGTCCGCCTCTCCGGCCTTCCATCACTTCTCGTCTGAGCAGCTTGGGCTGGATGGCGATATGGAAGTGCAGATTCCCAAGTCCATCAACCGGCTGCGTCTTAAAGGCTCTGGCAGCCGCTTTGTGCATGGCGGCGCATCCCTTCAGGAGGTTGTGATTCCAGTCCTGAAGGTTAACAAGAAGCGCCAGAGTGATGTCAGCGCCGTTGAGGTGGACATCCTGCGTGGGGCCAGCTCGGTGATCACTTCCGGCCAACTGGCCGTCACCTTGTATCAGTCCGGACCGGTTACCGAGAAAGTACAGCCTCGCCACCTGCGGGCTGGGATTTATACCCAGTCAGGGGAGTTGATTTCGGACAGTCACGAACTGTCGTTTGACCTGACCTCGGAGAACCCCCGCGAGCGGGAGCTTCAGGTGCGCTTTGTGCTCAGCCGCAAGGCGGACGAGGCCAACGGCCAGGAGGTTTTCCTGAAGCTGGAAGAACAGCACGCCGGCACCTCCCACTACAAGGAATACAAGTCGCTCAGGTATTTGATGCGGCGGTCCTTTACCAGCGATTTTGATTTCTGAGGGTTATAGCCAATGAGTACGCTTGACCAAAAGATCAACGAACACTTCCCCGGGTTGGTGGTGCGCAAAGACCTGGTGAAAACGGTCAAGGGCAACGCCATCGTTCCCTCATACGTGCTGGAGTATCTGCTCGGCCAATACTGCGCCACTAACGACGAGGCCACGATTAAAACAGGGATTGAAACGGTCAAGGAGATTCTGGCCAAGCACTATGTCCACCGGAACGAGGCCGGACTGGTGCGCTCGAATATCAAGGAAAAGGGGCGCTACAAGGTTATCGACAAGATCAGTGTGGCCCTGAATGAGAAGACGGATGCCTACGAGGCGCAGTTTTCCAACCTGGGAATCAAGAAGGTATTGGTGGATTCTGGGACCGTCAAGGCCCACCCCAAACTGCTGGTAAGCGGCGTATGGTGCATTGCGGACATCGAATACGTATTTTCTGAAGACCAGAACGTCAGCCCCTGGATTCTGTCCACCCTCAAGCCGATTCAGCTATCGCACTTCGACTACGACGCCTACGTTGCCGCGCGGCAGCAGTTCAGCACCGATGAGTGGATTGACCTGCTGATCCAGAGTATCGGCTTTAACCCGGAGATGTTCGGACGGCGCAGCAAGCTGACGCAACTGGTCCGATTGATTCCGTTCTGCGAGCGGAACTACAACCTTATCGAACTTGGCCCCAAGGGGACGGGTAAATCCCACGTTTACTCCGAATTCTCGCCCCATGGGATCCTGGTTTCCGGTGGTGAAGTCACCGTACCCAAGCTGTTTGTGAATAACTCCAGCGGCAAAATCGGCCTGGTGGGCTACTGGGATTGCGTGGCCTTTGACGAATTCGCCGGTAAACAGAAGCGAGTCGACAAGGCCCTGGTCGACATCATGAAGAACTACATGGCCAACAAGTCCTTCTCCCGTGGCGTGGAAACCCTGGGCGCCGAGGCGTCCATGGTGTTCGTGGGGAACACCCGGCACACTGTTCCTTACATGCTGAAGCATTCAGACCTGTTCGATGAACTGCCGGACAAGTTCTACGATTCTGCCTTTCTGGACCGGATCCACTTCTATATTCCGGGATGGGAGGTCGACATCATCCGGGGCGAGATGTTCTCCGACGGCTATGGCTTCGTGGTGGACTACCTTGCAGAAATCCTGCGCTCGATGCGGAACTACGATTACTCCGACCAGTATAAGGAGCACTTTACCCTTTCTTCGGATATCTCGACCCGTGATCGGGACGGTATTAACAAGACCTTTTCCGGCTTGATGAAGATCCTGTTCCCCCAGGGGGGAGCGACCAGGGAAGAGGTTGAAGAAGTGCTGCGCTTTGCCATTGAGGGGCGCAAGCGGGTCAAGGACCAGTTACAGCGGATTGATACCACCTACGGCGAAGTACGCTTTTCCTATCAGGATCAACAAGGCCAGGAAATACTGGTCACGACACTTGAGGAAGAAGAGTACCCGGGTTACTACCATCAGACAGTGTCTACTCCTGATGACGGGGGATTAGAGCCCGAGCCAGCAGCAGACGTTAAAGGTGGCGAGCCCAAAGAGCCCCGCGCCCCTGAGCCTGCGCTGGAGGAAAAACACCTGACCTTCCAGGAGAACCAAAAAGGCATCTCATTCGACGGCTTGTTTGGCGCATACCTGAAAGGCGCCAGCAAGATCACCGTCACAGACCCCTACATCCGGCTTTTCTACCAGGTCCGAAATTTCATGGAGTTTCTCGAAGCCATCGTGAAGAACAAGGCCGAGGAAGATGAAGTGGCGGTTCACCTCGTCACCGTCCGGGACGAGTTCAAGGGTGACCTACAAGACGAGAGTTTTGAAAAGATCCAGGAATCCGCTCGCACCGTGGGCATCGACTTCACCTGGGAGTTTGATGAAAGCGGCACCATTCACGCCCGTCATATCGTTACAGATCACGGCTGGAAGATTTCACTGGATCGAGGGCTGGACATCTTTCAGCACTATGAGATGAATGAAGTCTTCGCGTTTGCCAACCGGTTGCAGCAGTTTCGGTCTAGCAAGGCCTTCGAAATTACCTTCATCAAACAGTCATAGATCCACCCGGCAGTGCAATGGGAGGCGGTGTGTCAGGCGCTCGCTTCCCACTCCCACCAGGACCGAAACAGCTCGTCACCACCCGGCACATAGGTGTGAACCTCCCGGCCATTCCAATCCAGCGCCAGAACCTGCAACGCAGCCTGTTGCAGCTCGGCATCCAAGGCCCTCAGCCGGTTCAGCTCGAATGGCCAGTGACTCGCGTTATATAGGCCAAGCAGGAATCGCCGGATATGCCGGGCCTGGCCGCCTCCACTATGAGCGGCGTCGATCAGTATTGTGAGAGCCGGAAGCCCCGCGTCCTCCCGCTGTTGCCTCCACTTTTCTTCCTGTTCCAATAAAAGAAGAAAGCTGTCGGGAAGCCTGGCTGTTCTGTCCTTCATGTGCATAACCTCATATCGACTTCACGATTATGCTGCCATGGACGACGCAGTAGGCACGGCTCTCGAACTGCCCGTTTTGGGCAAGAACACCGGTTTGCCCCGAATTTATTTCAGATCGTCATTGTGTCGGGGTGATTTTTTTCGGAACTTCCGCTCCAGGAACGCTTCCAGGCGATCGGCGTTGCGGTAGACCATAACGCAGATAAAAAGTACGACTGCGACAAAGCTCAGGAATGCAATCAGTGTGGCAGATAGGTTCAGCATATTCAGGTCTCCAATAGTTGATTGCCCTTTCAGGGCACTTTGTTGGTTTCAGGCCGCAGCATCGGCCTGTCTTTGTTCTTTGGCGACAGACGCAATCAAGTGCCGGGAGCAGCTCAGCATCTCCTGGATTTCGCTGTAGCTGTGGCCACTCTTGAGAAGGCTGGCGATGTGTTGCCTGCGCTTCAGGTCTGGCTGCCGCCCCTGGTACTTACCCTCCGTTTTTGCTTTATGGATGCCCTGGAACTGCCGGCGCCGACGGTCTTCGTAATCTTTGCGGGCCACGGCAGCCAGCATGTCGAGCATCATGGCGTTGACCGCTCGTAGAATGGAGTCGGTGAAGCCGGTGTCGTCTTTCTTTTCTAGGGCGAGCCAACTGGTCGGTAATTCCGGGGAGACAATTGCCAATCGTTTGGCGGCCAGCTTTTGCTTGAGGGAGTCCCAATCACTCTGTTTGAGACGGGCTAGCCGGTCGATCTGTTCGACCAGAACAATGTCGCCCTCACCAGAATCCGCGATCAGCTTCATCAGCTCGGGGCGGTGCAGGGTAGCGCCGGATACGTTCTCCACGTAGAAAGCCGCAATTCTCTGACTGTGGTTGGCTGCGAATTGCACCAGTGACTCCCGGGCTCGCTCCGCATTCTGCTCCTGAGTGGATGCCCGCAGGTAGGCTCGAATAAACATCGTCGGCTCCTCAGTCTGTTATAAGTGGTTCTCATTGGCCGGTCTGGTTTAGGTGGTTCTGGTGGCCGTTATCGGGTTCGAACCTATGGTTCTCCTGATCTGTACCCATAAGGAACCACCTCAAGAGTCGAGAAACTCCCCGAACGGATCGTCCGCTCGATAAATCTGGTTGATTCTGTCGTCATCGAAGAAACCCTCTGTACCGCCATTGCTCCCATTGCCGGAAGTTGCCTTGTTGCCCGCGCCGGTTGCCTCCTCATCACTGCCTCGACTGAACGACGCCATCTTTTGTTCGAATTCAGGAAACGTCATTTCCCCATCGGGTCCCTTGGCGAAAACCGTCTTGTAGGCATCGACTACGGCCAGTGCGAAGCGAATGAACAGTGCGACCACCCAGAGCACGAACAATAAATACCATGCGTAAAGCGCTGCATCGGTACCCCTAAAGGCGAGCTCCACAACGCCGATCCCGGCGAGCCCCACTGTTACGATTTTTGCCACTCTTACCATGGCCTCAGTCCCCGATAGTTCTTTACTTCGAAGCTACCAGAACCTGAGAAAATGCAAGTTTTTCCCGGCGTCAGGCCGCTGCGGCTTGCCCGGCCAGCCACGGCGGTTTCACCTTGCTGTAGGCATCGTTCGTCATCGCCCTCAAGTCCTGCTCGAGCTCGACCCAGCAATGGGGAGCGGTGGTCATTCGGCTCAGTCGGTCCTCCGCGTATCCGATCCGGCATTGATGGAAAATGCCTCGCTCGCTCAGGGCATTGCTGATCACAAAAGTCATGTAGACGCTATCGACTCTCAGGTCCTCCAGCGGCAGCAGTGCCAACTCAAGTTCATCGTGCCAGTCACTCATGGTCGGGCTCCCTGAACATCAGCTGTTGGCCCTGTTCATACAGCACCGGATAGGGGAGCGGCTCGCCGTCCTGGATCACGGTGTTCGGTGGAAAGTACATCACTATCCAGGGAGGCATGCCGGCGCTGACAGCGCCATAGAATTCATCTACAGGAAAGGTACGTTCATGGCCGGACTGCCGAAATACCAGTCGGGAATATTTCTCGGGATGGTTGGCAGCGATGTTGTAACTGGCTGCTTCACGGCCGATGACATAGCTTGGTGTCTTCCAGTGATTCGGTTGTTGGATGTTATAGGCGATGATGCAGTTGCTATCGGCACAGCCATATCGCTCGACTGTTACCGACCACAGCATGAGCGGGTTCCCATCAATCTCCGGCGTCTTCACGTCTGTGAGCTTCGTTACATTTATCGCCATCGACTCGGCGGCCTGGGTGATGGCCTCATCTACAACGGCAACATAGTGGTCATAGGCGTCATCCTCGTTCGCCGCCAGTGATTCCGGCATCCAGCCCATCAGGCTGGGTCGCGCCGAAGGGTTGTCCGGCGTCATCATGATGTCAGTGGCGTTGAAGAACAGCGTCTGGGTGCCGGTAAGATGACGAAGCGGCGCATCTAATGAGGTGGCCAATCTGGCCAGGTCGAGGGCGCTTACCAGCAAACCCTTTCGATGCGAGCGCGTCCCGTCTGGTGAATCCCGCAGGTCCTGATCGTAGACGCCGCCGGCACGGGCCAGATTCAGTGCGCGGGATGATTCGTCGTCATAGTGTCGAGGCATGACAGCGCAACCCGCGAGCGCGGCTGTAGTTACAGCAAAACAAATGGTCTTCAACTTGGTCATTTTGAACTCCTGCGTTTTCTAAAATATTCGCACGAAGTTTCAAATATGCAAGAGGAAAATCAAAATAATATTTAATAAAATCAATGTGTTGCGCTGTCAGTACAAACTTCGGTGTATCCGCAGTGGTGCATCGGGAGTGCCGCTCTTGCTAGACTTGCCAGTAGGTTTTTTTCGGTTGAGGCGAGGTGTTGGTAAATCGGAAAAGGATCAGAAATTCCCAGTTTCCCACTTATCCCAGTTTATAAGCATGGGTAGTAACCGACCGGGCCAATAGAGAAAAAGTTTCTATTCATGCAAGAAACAGCGGGATGACGACTGCCTGAACGATACTGGTCTGCGCTTTAGTGCCGATGTGCCGGTGGAAGTCATTGAACACATGCCATCGGAGCAGATCGGGCCGGACGCCGACCAGTACGACATCCTCGGCACCAAAACCTCCTACCGGCTGGCCCAGCGGGCCTCCAGTTACGTGGTGCTGAAGGTGGAACGCCCGGTGTTCCGGCGCAAAGGGCACCGAGAAGCCTGCGACAACACCGGCTCTATTTAACGTGCTGCACAACAGCCTGGCCGATGTCAGCCTGCTGGTGGACAAGTTTCAGTCCCCCTGCCGTTGTATCGTCAGCACCAGCGCATCCAGCAATCCGGCATCACCATCAGCCGCAGTACCCTGACCAAGCTGGTCAAGCGAGCCATCGACCTGCTGCGCCCCATTGTGGATGCGCAGACCGACAACGTGCCGCGCAGCCGGTACTGGCCATCGACGAAACGCTCATCAAGGCCGGCCACCAGGGCCGGTCAGGCCCCCAAAAAGGCAAGATGAGATCCGGCTGGTTCTGGCGGCTGTCTGGCGATGCTGGCGAAGTGGTGTCATCCTGACCGACAGAACAAACAGCCCGAGGCCCCGTCGCTTGCGGTGGCCAGGATCCACCTTGCCGGCAGACTCGGCTTTGCAGTTGATGAGTCTGGCATAGGAAGCGAACTTCTGAACTGACTCAAAGCGCTGGATATCACCGATTTCGTAGAGAATGGTCAGCGCTAGGATGCGCCCTACACCGGGAATGGTCCTCAGCACACTCAGAGAAGTGGGATTATGTTGTTTGGCTTGCCGCTCCAGGTGTTCTTCAAGCTTGCTCAGCTCACGGTGATAGCACTCGATGATGGCCAGGTCGAGATTGATGTTGTGCTGGACATTCTGTCCGGCAAAGGCCGCCTGAACCTGTTCCCGGACTCCCACATTCTTAAGGTTTACCTTATTGGGTGGCGGATTGTATTGGCTGGTGGTGTTCACCACGTGGGTTTTGAGCATGGCCCCGTGCTGGACGATGCGGAAGCGTCGTCGCAGTAGGTCGCGGGTGGCCCGCATCTCGTTGGGATAGGTGTAGGCCAGCGGGAAGTTGCCGTCCTTTGATTTCCTTGTGTAGCAACACCTCCCCCTGCTGGTTGATGATACAGACGTACAGGCATGCAGCAGATTGATTCCACAATAATGATGGTAGGTGCTACGATAAAGTTTATTGAGTCTTCTCCCTTGTGGTGTTTGGTCGCCTTCCAGCTTAGCGGTCAACCGCTAGACTGGGGAGAGGGCTTAATAAGTATCAGGACAGTGACATGGACCCGCAAATCCCTCGGGATCAGTTTCCTTTCACCAGTGTCCGGTTAGCAAGGCGCTGGCGCAAGTTGCTGGATGAGCGCCTGAAAGACCTGGGGGCTACCCAGGCTCGCTGGTTCACCATGGTCTGCCTGCAGCGTGATGGTGGAGGGCTGACATAGCGGGAGATAGCCCACCTGATGGTCATCGAGAATCCGACATTGGTCCGCCTGCGTGTTTTTGAGTAGGTTATGGAAAGCGCGTGACCAGGAGGTGAAGCATGCTACCTAAGGATATCGTTGTCTTTCTTGAAGAGGCTCGGCCCTATGACCGGCGACTGGCGATCGCCGCTGACATCGCTGCGTGCTGGGATGCCTGCCTGATAGCGGTGTTTGTGGCAACGCCACTGAGAGCGATGCCTCATGCGTACGCTGTGGCCGGCCCCGCCATGCGCGCCTTGCTCGAACAGCATCGCGTGCGTGTTCGGGACGCAGAGACTCAGGTCAGGGAGCGGTTTGAGGCAATGGCTCGCGCAAGAGGTATTAGCGCAGAGTGGCGCTTGTCCGAGAGCGAGGTGGCGGAGGAATTAATGCTACACGCGCGCTATGCAGGGCTGGCGTTGGTCCCTCCCTTCGAAAGCTCCCCTGAACCTTCCATGACGGTCAGGATGGCCGAGCATGTTATCTTCGGGTCTGGACGCCCGACTATACTCATTCCTGACGAGTGGCCGGCCGGACGGATTGGACGACGTATCGTTGTTGGCTGGAACGCTAGCAGGGAGGCAACACGAGCTGTCGGCGATGCGTTACCCTTCCTGGCCCAGGCAGAAGCAGTGAAGGTGGTTTGTGTCTGCGATGAACCGGATGGCGAGCTGGAGTGTAGAGAAGATTTCGGCGCGGACCTGTGTCGCCACCTCGCGCGTTATGGCGTACAGGTAACACTGGAACAAGTCGACGGTGGTAAGGTCGGCCCGGTGCTACTCGAGCAGGCGCGGGCGTTCCATGCCGACATGCTGGTGATGGGCGCCTATGGCCATACGCGGCTCACCCGACTGGTGCTGGGTAGCGCTACTCGAACTGTACTCTGTCAAGCGTCAATCCCTGTGCTGGTGTCTCGTTGACTATAAACGAACGCGCTGGCGGGCTATTGACGGAGCCCTTCGGAGAAGTTCCTTAGTAGCTGGCCTGAGAACCTGCTTGAATTGCAGGTCGAATTGGCGCAAACCTGGTTAGTGCGTAACGCAGACTTGCCTCAATGATTAGCTTACGATTTACTGTTACTGAGTCAGCAATATCAGGACAGTGATATGGACCCGCAAATCCCTCGAGATCAGTTTCCCTTCGCCAATGCCCGAGTGGCAAGGCGCTGGCGCAAGTTACTGGATGAGCGCCTGAAAGACCTGGGGGTTACCCAAGCTCGTTGGTTCACCATGGTCTGCCTGCAGCGTGGTGGTGAAGGATTGACCCAGCGGGAGTTAGCCCATTTGATGACGATCGAGAATCCGACATTGGTCCGTCTGCTTGACAGCCTTGAAGAGCAGGGGCTGATTGAACGACGGCCCTGTAAGCATGATCGGCGCGTCAGGTTGCTGTACCTTACCAATACCGGTGAGCGCTTTTCGAGCGAACTGAATGAGCGGGCGAATCTCTTGCGAGAGGAGATGCTGAAAGGCATTGAAGACCAGGATCTGGAAGTCGCTCTGCGTGTGTTTGAACGGGTTATGGAAAATTCCGCCAACCCCAAATATTACTGAACCCGAGACATTTTTCAGACGCGAGCGACAAGATTAGGATTGGAGCGTTCCGCAAATTTCGCCGGCACAGGACGGTTCCATCACGGCTGGCGGTCCGTCGTTATGTGTGTTACGTTCAGTCCATGCTGAACGAAATGAACAAGTTTTGCAGCAGCCTTCCTATCATTGTTGGCGGAACACCGAATCAACTGGCACGGGAAAGTGGGGCAGCATCCGGGAGTATGGTCTTTTGCAACCGGTTCAACCCGCCTTGACAGAGGGCGCTTTATTGAAATCTCGACGTGGCAAAAAGTGTTATTGGAGTTGGTGCTCAGGTTTGTTGCTGGGCTTCCTTGTGACGTCAGCTTCCGCCGACGGCCTGCTGTCCCTGAAAGTGGAAAACGATGCCTTTTCCGCCGGTGGCGATGGTCAATACACCAACGGCGTAGAGGTGATCTGGGCCTTTGAGCCCCCGGATCGACATTGGACCCGCCGTCTTGCGGACGTCATTCCGGGCTGGTCTGGCAGTACTCTTGCGGGCGTAACGTACCGGCTCGGGCAACAGATCTATACGCCCGAAGATATAGAGGTCGAAACGCTTATTAAAGATGACCGCCCCTATGCCGGCCTTTTGTTTGGTGGAATTTCGCTACTGAGCGAAAGGGAGCACGGTGGCTTGCGTTTGGCAGACAGCCTGCATATCGACGTGGGCATCGTAGGACCGGCTTCCGGTGCTGAGGTAGTCCAACGAAATTTCCACGATCTTATTGCGGCAGACAAGCCGAGGGGTTGGGACAACCAGCTTGAGAACGAGCCAGTGATTAATTTTGGTTATGAACGGGCCTGGCTTAAACAACAGGATGTCGCTGAGCTAAGCCTGGAATATGGACCGTCTGCCGGGTTTGCGCTCGGCAACCTGTATACCTACGCTTCCAGCGGCCTTGGGTTTCGTTTGGGAGAGGGGCTTGATCGTAGTTTCGGCATTCCGTCAGTCGCCCCCTCGCAAGGCGGGCAATCCTCTTTTCGGCGGGATCGGGGCTTTAGCTGGTACGTCTTCGCTGCCGCTGAAGGGCGCTATGTGGCACACAACCTGCTGCTCGACGGCAACAGTTTCGAGGACAGCCACTCCGTTGATAGTCGCGAGTGGGTTGGCGATGCCCAGGTGGGTGCGGCATTGACCTGGGATCGCTGGCAGATCGCTTACACCTACCTGTGGCGCAGCGAAGAATTCGAGGAAAAGGACGGCGTCGATCAGTTTGGATCGATCGTTCTGTCTACCTGGTTATAAACGAAGGCATGGATCGAACGGTTTTTGAGTCTTTGGCCCATTCAGAGGTTAGTTTTATGCAGACAGAGAAGAGTTTGATGGCGCGTCTATTTGGGGTCCGCATGTTGCCAATGTGGGTGGCGGCTTTGTTGCTGGCCGGTTGCGACAATTCCTCCGGTCAGGCAAAGGCTGAGCGGTCTGCACCGCCGCCTCCGGAAGTCGGGGTTGTTGAAATGCAGCCTCAGCGTGTGAACCTTTCAATGGAACTGCCGGGCAGAACCGCCGCTTACCGTATCTCGGAAGTGAGGCCGCAAGTTACGGGCATTTTGCAGGAGCGCTTGTTTGAACAAGGCGCCCAGGTCAAAGCAGGTGAGGTCCTCTACCAGATCGACCCCAACCGATACCGTGCTGCCCATCAGCGGGCCCAGGCAGAACTGGAGCGCGCACAGGCCGAATTGCGACAGGCGCAGCGGGAGTGGGCACGTACGTCAGACTTGTTTGAGAAGAACGCGGTCAGCAAGCGTCAACGTGATGAAGCGCTATCGGCCTTGGAGGCAGCCCGGGCGGATGTCTCCCGATCCCAGGCGATGGTCGAAACGGCGGGTATCGAGCTGGCGTATACCGAGGTCAAGGCTCCCATCGCCGGGCGCATTGGCCCGACACTGTACACGGAGGGTGCACTGGTAACCGCCAATCAGCCCCAGGTCCTGGCGCGCGTGGTTCAGCTTGATCCCATGTATGTCGATATTCAGCTACCGGTCGAAAAACTGGCTCGAATTCGGTCGTCTCTGAAGGAGGGCGCGGCTTCTGAGGCCGGCTCAAATGAAGCCGAGACTGTTTTATTGCGCGAAGACGGTACTCCCTATCCGCATAAGGGACGCGTTGACGTTGCGGATGTTACCGTCAACCAAAGCACCAGTTCGGTCACTGTGCGGGCCGTTTTCCCCAATCCTGACGAAGACCTTCTGCCTGGAATGTACGTGCGCGTTCGCCTGAGCGAGGGGGTGCGGGAGAACGCCCTTCTGGCGCCGCAGCAGGGCGTGAGCCGTAATCCGCAAGGCGAGGCCACGGCGTTGCTGGTCAACCCGCAGGGAGAAGTTGTTGCCCGCCAGTTAGAGGCAGAGCGGGCCATTGGCGCTTTCTGGCTGGTGGAGAACGGGTTAGAGCCGGGGGATCGCCTTATCGTCTCCGGTCTGCAAAAGGTTCGGCCAGGGGCCAAGGTGAAGCCGGTTGAGGCAGATGTTCCATTACATCCCACCCAAAACCAGCAAGCCAGTGGCAAGGATAGTTCACAGAAAAGCGCCTCCGACGACGAGGGCCCCGCACAATGATTAATTTCTTCATTTCCAGGCCCGTTTTTTCCTGGGTTCTGGCCATTGTCGCCATGTTGGCGGGCATCATGGCGATCTTCGTTTTGCCGGTCCAGCGATACCCGTCGGTGGCGCCGCCGGCGGTGGAGATTCAGGCCGATTATCCTGGCGCCTCGGCGGACACCGTGTCCAATACGGTGGTTCAGGTCATTGAACAAGAGATGACCGGCCTCGACAATTTGCTCTATATGGGGTCAACAGCGGATTCCTCAGGCCACGCTACGGTTACTCTCACCTTTGCGGCGGGCACCGATCCGGACATTGCCCAGGTCCAGGTGCAGAACAAGCTCAAACTGGCGGAACCGCGGCTCCCGGAGGTAGTGCGTCAGCAGGGGATCAGCGTCGAGAAATCCAGTACCAGCTTTCTGATGGTAATGGCATTCGTCTCTACCGACGGTCGCCTCAGCAAACTGGATCTCGCTGACTTCATCAGCTCCGAGTTAGCGGAACCTGTCGGGCGGGTGACCGGCGTCGGCAGCGTTCAGGTTTTCGGCTCTGAATATGCGATGCGGATTTGGCTGGACCCCTCGGCGTTGACCAATTACGGCCTGACTGTTGCCGACGTAAGCGCCGCCATCGAGGCGCAAAACGCCCAGGTCACCGCCGGCCAGCTCGGCGGGCTGCCCGCAGTTGAGGGCCAGCAGCTCAATGCTACGGTTACCGCCCAGACCTTGCTCACCTCAACCGATGAGTTCCGCAACATCCTGCTCAAGAGTATGCCTGACGGGTCCCGCGTGCGCCTGGGTGACGTTGCCCGCGTTGAGCTGGGCGGCGGTGCAGTCCAGATTGACACTTTCTACGATGGCGAGCCGGCAGCCGGCCTTGGCATCAATCTGGCGCCGGGTGCCAACTCTCTGGCGGTCACAGAGGCTGTTAAAGCGCGGGTTCAGGAGCTCGAGCCATATTTTCCCGAAGGGGTGGAGATTCGGTATCCCTACCAGACGGCGCCCTTCGTAGAGGCCTCCATTGACGCAGTGGTGCAGACCATCATCGAAGCGATCGCACTGGTGGTGCTGGTGATGCTGCTGTTTCTGCAGAGCTGGCGAGCCACCCTGGTGCCGGCGATCGCGATTCCGGTCGTGCTCCTAGGCACCTTTGCGATCATGGCGGCTTTCGGTTTTTCCATCAACATGCTGACCCTGTTTGGTCTGGTGTTGGCGATAGGCCTGCTGGTCGATGACGCCATCGTGGTGGTGGAGAACGTCGAGCGTGTGATGCATGAGGACGGCCTGAGCCCGATGGAGGCGACGCGCAAGTCCATGGGGCAGATAGCCAGCGCGCTGATTGGCATCGGCGTGGTGTTGTCTGCGGTGTTTATCCCGATGGCCTTCTTTCCGGGCTCCACCGGGGCAATCTATCGGCAGTTTTCCCTGAGTATTGCTGGTGCCATGGTGCTTTCGGTGCTGGTGGCTCTGATTCTGAGCCCCATGCTGTGTGGTCGGATCCTCAAGCCCACGCATGAAAGAACCTTGCTGCAAAAACTGTTCGGCTGGTTTGAGGCAGGCCTGGGGCGACTGACCCGGGGCTATGTCCGCCTGGTTGGCCATACGGCGCGCCACGCCTGGCTCTACACACTGGCGTTCCTGGGCATCGTCGGCCTGGTGGCCGTTCTCTTTGTGCGGTTGCCCGGCGGGTTCCTGCCCGCGGAAGACCAGGGGTTCGCCGTGGTGCAGTATCAGTTGCCCGCCGGTGCGACCCAGCAGCGCACAATCGATACGATTCAGGTTATCGAAGATTACTTCATGGACCAGGATGAGGTGCAGGGCCTCTTCACAATCGCTGGTTTCAGCTTCGCTGGCCGGGCGCAGAACGCGGGACTGGCGTTCGTCAATCTCAAGCCATGGAGTGAGCGCGATCCCGAGACGCAAAGCGCCGACGCGATCATTCAGCGGGCGAACCGGGCGCTTGCCGGGCTGGTGCGTGATGGGCGGGCTTTTGCTTTCAATTTGCCACCGATACCGGAATTGGGGCAGGCCCTGGGCTTTGAATTGCGTTTACAGGATCGGGGTGCCATCGGGCATGAAGCGCTCATGGCAGCGCAAGGTCAATTGCTGCAGTTGGCGGCCGAAAGCCCCGTGCTGACGAGTGTGCGCCCCAACGGTTTGGCGGACAATCCCCGCTACAAAGTGGACATTGATTACGAAAAGGCGCAGGCCCTTGGCATAGAGCCGTCCGAGATCAGTCGACTTCTGTCGGTGACCTGGGGCTCGCAATACGTTAACGATTTTCTCCATGAGGGGCGGGTCAAGCGAGTCTATGTTCAGGGTGATGCCCCTTTCCGGATGCTGCCTGAGGATTTTGAGGCGTGGTATCTGCGAGCCGCTAACGGAGAGATGACCCCGTTGAGCGAAGTGACGAACGGACGCTGGGAGTATGGCTCACCGCGCCTTGAGCGTTTCAACGGTGTTCCGTCCCGTCAGATTCAGGGTGAGCCGGCACCGGGCTACAGTACCGGTGAGGCCATGGCGGAGGTCGAACGTTTGATCGCTCAACTCCCGGACGGTGTGGCCGGCGCCTGGAGCGGCCTGTCCTATCAGGAGCGCCAGGCCGGTGCCCAGGCATCCCTGCTTTACGCGCTGTCGGCACTGGTGGTGTTTCTGGCGCTCGCCGCGCTCTACGAAAGTTGGACCATACCCATTTCCGTGATGCTGGCGGTGCCCTTGGGCGTACTCGGGGCGGTACTTGCAGCGATGGTTCGCGGGCTTCCTAACGACGTCTTCTTCCAGGTTGGCATTCTGACCACCGTTGGTGTGACTGCGCGCAACGCTATACTTCTGGTGGAGTTCGCCCGCTCGTTAGAGGATCAGGGAATGAAATTGATCGAGGCAACCAAGGAAGCGGCGCGAGTGCGCTTGAGGCCGATTCTGATGACATCGGTTGCTTTCGGCATGGGTGTGTTGCCGCTTGCTTTCGCCAGTGGTGCCGGTGCAACCACCCGTATTGCGATAGGAACGGCGGTTCTTGGCGGCATGATTTCGGCAACGATACTGGCGACGTTCTTTATTCCACTGTTCTATGTGGTCGTCCGCCGTATCACGGATTTTCTGAGTGGCTCCAGAGACCAGGATGACTCGGCTGCGGCCGCTCCCGGACGGGCAAATGGAGGTGTGGCTGATGACCGTTAAGGTATTGCTGACCACTTTGATGGTGTTGTCACTTGGTGGCTGCTCACTCGCGCCGACTGTTAAGAAGCCCGAGCCGTCGATGCCGGAAAACTGGACGTCCGCACGACTTTCGGCGGACGAGAAACTCCCTCTGGACTGGTGGCGTGGCTATGGCGATCCGGCACTTGTCACGCTTGTTGAGGAGGCACTTGATGCCAACAACGATCTGCAGCTCGCCGCTGCCCGGGTTGCCGAAGCAAGGGCGCTCCTTACCGGACAGCAGGCAGAACGATACCCACTTCTGGAGGTGGAGGGCTCCGCGGTGCGCCAGGGCCCGAGTGAGGAGTCCGTCAACAGTACTGGTGGTCAACCCTTCAATGATATCCAGGTTGGCGGTGTTCTATCGTACGAGCTGGATCTCTGGGGGCGGCTTGCCAATGCCAGCGAAGCAGCCCGGGCACGGCTTCTGGCCAGTGCAGCGAATCGCGAGGCCGTGCGACTGGCCGTGATTGGTGAGGTGGCCAATGGTTACTTCAATTTGCGTGCGCTTGATCGTCAGATCGACATCGCGGAACGCACCGTGTCGTCCCGCCGCGAATCGGTCGCCCTGCAACGGGCCCGGTTTGAAGGAGGCGAGATTAATGAATTGGCCCTGCGGCAGGCAGAATCCGAGCTTGCGGCCGCTGAATCCGAACTTCCGAGGCTTCGCCAACAGCGCTCCCTTCAGCGAAACGCCTTGGCAGTGCTTCTGGGGCGAGATCCACAACGGATTGTACGTAGTGATATTTCCGTAGCGAATACCATTGGTGAGATGGATGTTCCGGCCAGTATCCCTGCAGGCCGACCAGCAGATCTGATGGTTCGGCGACCCGACATTGCCGCAGCCGAACAGGAATTGATCGCGGCCAACGCCGAAATCGGTGTTGCCCGGGCGGCGTTTCTGCCCAGGATTTCATTCGAGGGGCTGCTGGGCCTGCGAAGTGCGTCCGGTGGCGACTTGTTCCAGGGTTCGGCATCCACGTGGCAGTTGGGCGGCTCGTTAGTCGGCCCGTTGCTGGACTTCGGGCGTTCCGAGGCACTAGTCAATCAGGCGGAGGCGCGTCAACGCCAGGCCCTGATTGCGTATCGTCAGGCCATTCAGGTGGCGTTTCGGGAGGTGCTCGACGCGATGGCCGGGGTGCGTGGTACCGAAGATCGCCTGGAAGCGCAGGCCCGGCAGGTAGCAGCACTGCGAAGCACGGCTAAACTTGCGCGATTGCGCTTTGAGGGTGGCGCGTCCAGTTACCTGGAGGTGCTGGACGCTGAACGAAGCCTGTTTACAACCGAACTTGATCTCGTGGAAACGCGGCGCGATCACTTGCAGTCGACGGTTAATTTGTATCGCGCGCTGGGCGGGGGTTGGCAGAATTCATTGCAATCTTCTGATTATGAAAACACTGACTGAATCAGACAGGCGTTTTATTGAGCGCCTCGGTCTTCAGGCTCAATCTGAAGGCTTTTCCCGCATCGCTGGGCAACTTTGGGCGACACTGATCGTGTCGGATGGTCCCGTCAGCTCATCGCAGCTTGTGGATACGTTGCGTGTCAGTAAGGCGAGCGTCAGTACGAATACGTGCTTTCTTGAAAGACTCGGCATTGTTGAGCGTCGAACAATGCCGGGTGAGCGCCAGGACTTCTTCGCGATTCGTCCCCATCCCTACGCTGCCTTGGTGGAAGGGCAGATAAAACGGCTCGAGGCCAGAAAGGAGGTGATCGCCGAAGCCAAGGCAACCATTACCAATGAACAAACGCTTGCCAAGCTGGCTGATCTGGATCAGTTCTACACCCTGTATTATGAGAGCTCCAAAGACCTTCTAAAGCAGCTGAAATCTCAAATCCATGGACATAAAAAATAATAACATCAAAGGTTTAACCTTGGATTTAATCCGGGCCTGAAGGAAACGCGGGCTATGTCAGAGCAACCCTGGCTGGTGTTACTGCGAGGAGGCCTGAATGGTTTTTGCCATCTGGAATGTCTGGTCAGCGGCTCAAAGCAAAGCAGACTAATTAAATTGCCTCTTGCGCACCTATCTACTGATAGGTAAATTAAACGTCGTATGCTTAATGACCAACAGAGGTAACCAATGAAAATTTACGACACTGAAGGCTTTCCCAACCCGCTGCGCGTTCGCATTGCCCTTGCCGAGAAAGGTGCCACCGATAAAGTGGTGTTTGTCCCGGTGGATGTCATGGGTGGTGAACACCGTACCACTGATTTCAGGGCAAAGAACCCCGATGCCACCGTGCCGGTACTGGAGCTTGATGACGGCACCTGCATTGCACAGTGCAACGCCATCACTGAGTACCTTGACGGTGTGTTTGACGGGCCCTCCCTGACGGGCGCCTCGCCTAAAGAGCGTGCGGTTATCGCGATGATGAATATTCGTGCCGAATCCGGTTTGATGAATGCGGTGGGCGCGTATTTCCACCACGCAACCCGGGGACTGGGGCCCGACCTTGAGACATGGCAATGTCCTGACTGGGGTAATAAGCAGAAAGAGGTCGCTCAGTCCACGATGGCCTATCTCAACGAGGTGCTTGCGGAAAACGAGTTTCTTGCTGGTGACCGTTTCACTGTTGCGGATATCACGGCTTATGCCGGACTGGTGTTTGCAGAGTTCGCCAAGGTTGACATTCCCGGTCACCTGGATCATCTCCTGGCCTGGCGTGCCCGGGTCGCGGCCCGTCCGTCGATTACCGGCTGATGCCCGGGCCTTTTGGCTTGGCGGACTGATTAACCGGAGGACAGAGCATGGAAATCAATGCAGATTTCACAAAGCCCGTGGTCATTGATACTGACCAGCTTGAGTGGCGCCCTTCACCCATGAAAGGGGTGGAGCGGCGAATGCTGGATCGTATCGGTGGCGAAGTGGCCCGTGCCACCAGTATTGTGCGGTATGCGCCAGGCAGCCGGTTCTCGGCGCACACTCATGACGGTGGTGAGGAATTCATCGTACTTGACGGTGTGTTTCAGGACGAACATGGGGATTATCCTGCGGGAACCTATGTGCGGAATCCGCCAACCACCTCTCATGTACCAGGCTCTGCCGAGGGCTGTACGATTTTTGTCAAGCTCTGGCAGTTCGACCCGGCGGACCGCACCCAGTTCAGCAAAAACATGGAAGCGGAACTGGGTGCTCCGGTGGAGGGCATTTCCACCTCGCTCCTGCATGAGGACGAGCGTGAAACGGTCACTCACCGCAAGCTTGAGCCCGGTGCTAACTTGACATCAGAGGCGGCCGGCGGGATCGAGGTGTTGGTCCTGGACGGCGATGTCACGGTAAACGATGAAGTGCTGGGCAGGAATGCTTGGCTGCGTCTGCCCGAAGGAGAAGCATTGTCCGCAACGGCCGGAGCCCGTGGGGCGAAAATCTGGATGAAGACAGGGCACCTTCGGTTTGTCAGGACCCCTGAAGTGTAACCAGCAGGAGCCTGAACATTTCTGGGCTGCCAAAGAGCCAAAAAGGGCTTGATCAGGGGAAGGAATCGTAACCTTCCCCTGATCAAGGTGCCATACACGGCAACTGCCTGAGTGAACGACGTTAACCATTGACTAATTATGAACCGTGACACAAGAACCGCCCTGTTAGACTTCGCAGAGCGCACCGCCCGATCAAGAGGGTTTGACGGATTCAGCTATGCGGATCTCGCGAAGGCCATTGGCATCAGAAAGGCTTCCATTCATTATCATTTTCCGACCAAGGCGGACTTGTCGGAGCGTTTGATCGAGCGGTATCACACCAGCCTGAAAGAGCGGCTGGTTGAAATAGAGGCGGCCTGTTCCAGCGCCGGCGAACGCCTGAGTGCTCTCATCGCTGTGTACCGAAGTGCCCTGCATGACGGCCAGACCGTCTGCCTGTGCGTTGCCTTTTCAATCTGTCGCGAAAGCCTGCCCGAGGCGGTTGTCAACCGGGTGGGTAGCGTTCGGGCAATGGTGCTGGACTGGACCAGGGCAACCTTTGAACTGGGCCTGAGGGATGGGTCACTTTCGTCCATTTCTGATCCCTCACAAGAAGCCTGCGCAACCCTGGCCACGCTGGAAGGCGCCCACCTGGCGGCACGCACAGCACAAGACCCAGCTCCATTTGATGCGGCTACACAACTTTTAAGGGCTCGCTGCCAAAGTGCTTCGGAAGGGAACAACACTGGCGCTTGAATGGCAGTGAATGAGACGCGACAGAAAGTCGTGACATTAACCTGTTATCAGGAGGTGCAACATGACCCCTCACAACCTGCCAAGATTTGATCACAATCCGTTACGCTACACAGCACTCGGAAACTCGGGCTTGTTCGTCTCCGAACTCTGCCTGGGAACCATGACCTTCGGCGGTGATGAAGACATCTGGGGCCTGATCGGCCAGTTGCAGCAGGAACAGGCCGACGAACTGGTGAAGATCGCTCTGGAGGCGGGAATCAACTTTATCGATACCGCCAACATCTATGGCTTCGGGGCCAGCGAGCGCATCGTCGGCCAGTCCCTGAAGAACCTCGGCGTTCGCCGGGAAGATGTCGTGCTGGCCACCAAGGTGCTCGGCCCCATGGGCGAGGGCCCCAATGCCCGTGGTGCTTCCCGTGGCCACATCATGAGCGAATGCAAGGCGAGCCTGGCGCGATTGCAGACCGATTACATTGATCTGTACCAGATCCATGGCTTTGATCCGGCCACCCCGATCGAAGAAACCCTGGAGGCACTGAACACCCTGGTGCAACAGGGCCATGTGCGTTATGTGGGCTTGTCTAACTGGGCCGCCTGGCAGGTCATGAAGGCCATCGGTATCACCCGGGCCCGCAACCTGTGCCCGGTAACGTCTCTGCAGGCGTACTACACCCTGGTGGGGCGCGACCTGGAACGGGAGGTGATCCCCATGCTGGCGTCGGAAAAGGTCGGGTTGATGGTGTGGAGCCCGCTGGCCGGCGGTTACCTTTCCGGCAAATACGAGGATCCGGACGTATCCGAGGAGAACCGGCGCACTAAGTTCGACTTCCCTCCGGTTAACCGCGAGCGGGGCAAAGAGGTTATCAAGGTCATGCGTGAGGTGGCTGACGGAAAGCAGATTGACGGCGAACCCGTCACCGTGGCCCAGATCGCTCTTGCGTGGCTACTGCACCAGGAACCTGTATCCAGTGTTATTGTTGGTGCCAAGCGACCAGATCAGTTGAAAGCCAATATCCGGGCCGCACAGATCCGATTGTCTGATGACGAGCGTAAAGCTCTGGACGAGGTGAGTCGTATCCCGGAGGAGTACCCGGGCTGGATGATGGCAATGATGGCCGGGTACCGAAATCCTTCCGAGCCTTAATCCGATAGCGACCCACTGCACACATTTCGCTGCGCCTTGGCTGCGCAGCCAAACAACGGGAAAACTCGTCTATGCTGTCAAAAGTTAAACGTCCGTGGCTACTGGCCACATCGACGACGCTGTTGGTTGTTTCAACCCCGGGCCTGGCAAACTCGGCGTGGGACGCCAGCCTGGGTGCGGGTGTACTCTATACTCCGGACTACCTTGGCAGCGACGATTATGAAACCAGGGTCTGGCCGACGATCAATGTGAGCTATGGTGACCGTTTCTACTTTAACATTCGCGATGGTCTTGGCTGGAACCTGATTCGCCACGGCAACTGGAAGCTGTCGCCCTTTATTGGTTACATTCCGGGGCGCGACAATGACGAGGATCTTGAACGCCTGGACAAGATTGATGGCGGCGCGATCGCCGGCTTGCGCGTTGCTTACAACCACGACGCATGGTCGTACAGCGCAGCCGTCCAATCTCCCTTCACCGGCGATGTCGATGGCTATCAGGTGGTGCTTAAGGCACGATGGCGGAACCAGTTCAGCGATCAATGGTTTGCCTCCCTGGGGCCGAACCTGACCTACAGCAGTGATGACTGGACAGACGATAGGTTTGGTATTTCCGATACGGAAAGTGCCCGCTCCGGCTTGGCCTCTTATAGCCCTGATGGCTATGCCCGGTATGGCCTGACAGGCAGTTTAACCTACTCGTTGTCTGCGCAATGGTCGGTCACCGCGACCGCTGGGGTGTCACAATTAACCGGCGATGCCGAGGATAGCCCGATTGTCAGTGATATCGGGGAGGCTACCCAAGCCTACACCGGTGTTTTTATGAGTTACCGATTCTGAATGTCTTCGGGGACCGGGGCAATTCTTGTCACGGGAATGGGCAAGTAACCCCTGAATCTCCCGGTTCTGGCTTCGTCGGCTATGTAAGGATTACTTCGGAGCTCAAACACCTGGCTCACTTTTCCTTTAACCGAAACCAGAGTGCGTAAAGCGCCGGAACAAACAGTAGGGTGATCAGAGTGCCGACTGCTACGCCCCCTATAAGTACATAAGCGAGCGGCCCCCAGAACAGGTCAAAGGTCAGAGGTACAAACGCCAGAACGGCCGCCAGGGCAGTGAGTACCACGGGGCGAGCGCGTTGGACGGCTGCCTCGACCACGGCTTCCCGAGCAGCCATCCCAGTTGTGAAGTTGTCCTGCACCTGCTGCGTCAGAATCATGGTGTTTCGCATCAGGATACCGCCCAGGCCAATGAGCCCCAACAACGCGGTAAAGCCAAAAGGTTGATTAAACAACAGCAAAGCCAGCACAGCGCCAATGAGTCCCAATGGCGCGGTGGCCAGAACGGTCAAGGTGCCGATAAATGAACGCATCTGAAGCATGATGAAAATCAGCATCAACGCCAACATCACCGGTTGTAAAGTCTGAATGGAGGCGTTGGCTTTGGCGGATTGCTCCACCGTACCGCCAATTTCAATACGATAACCGTCCGGTAACCGTTCACGCAGGCCTGCCATCGTACTCCAGATCTCTTTGGTGACATCCGGTGGCTGGGCGCCTTCCACATCCGCCTGAACGGCCAGGAAGGGGGCGCGGTTGTAACGCTTTATAACCGGTTCCTCATAACGAACCTGCCACTGCCCCAGTTGTTTTACGGAGAGTTTGCGGCCGTCGCGGGTTTTGATTTCAAGATCTTCGGGCATCATGATTTCACCGCGGGCATTACGCGCCACCAGTTGAACGCTCCTTATGCCCTGGCGTAACTCGGTAACGGCCACGCCGCGAAGCTGGAACTGGAGTTGCCGTGCAACCTCTGCCGGGGTCAGGCCCATCCAGCCCAGGTTTTCCGGGTCCAACTCAAGATAGAGCGTGGGCACACGCTCATCCCATTCGAGGTGCGGCATGACGATGTTCGGATGCCCGGTCATGAGAGTCCGAATCTGGTGCGCGATCTCTCTGAGTTGATCGGGTTCCGGACCCAACACTCGAAAACTGACCGGCCAGGCCACCGGCGGGCCGTACAGCAAACGCGTTACACGCACTCTCGCCTCAGGAAACTCACCCGCCGCGATTTTGGCCTCCAGCGTCGAGATGATGTGATCGCGCCCTTCAACGTCCTGCCCGATGGCAATCAACTTGGCAAACGCCGGGTCCGGCTGCTCGGGGTTTGCCGATACGAAGAATCTGGGTGCACCGGCACCGATGTAAGCGGACAGGCTTTTAACCTCCGGCATGTCCATCAATATCGCTTCGAGGCGTCTGACGCTTTGATCCGTGGTGGCAATAGCGCTCCCCTGCGGAGCATAGACACTGATCAGAACCTCGGGGCGATCAGAACTGGGAAAAAACTGCTTCTGTACCTGGGCTGCCATACCGAAAGCACTGAGAGCCAGTAAACCCACTGTGAGAAAAACGACGGTTTTCCGGTACCTTACACACGCTGCAATCACCCCACGCAACCGCTGATAAAAAGCGCTTTGATAAAGGTCCTGGCCAGTATGCCCGATGTAATCGGGCAATAGCTTGACGCCCAGATAAGGCGTAAAGGTGACCGCCACCCCCCAGGAAATCAGCAACGCAAAAGCCAGCACCCAGAAGATGTTACCGGTGTATTCCCCGACACCCGACTGAGCAAAGCCGATGGGGACAAAACCGGCCACTGTTACTAGCGTTCCAGACAGCATGGGCGCGGCTGTGACGCTCCAGGCATGACTGGCTGCCCGTACCCGGTCCCAGCCACTCTCCATCTTCACAATCATCATTTCAATGGCGATGATCGCATCGTCCACTAACAGGCCCAGTGCGATAATCAACGCGCCCAGGGTGATGCGGTCCAGGTTAATGCCCGCTATTTTCATCAATAAAAAGGTCAGCCCGAGAGTAACGGGAATCGCAATGCCCACCACTAAACCCGCACGCAGGCCGATCGCCAGAATACTGACGCCCATTACGACGACCAATGCCACCAGAAACTTGACCTGAAAAAGATCAACGGCCTGAGTGATGGCCTCAGCCTGGTTGGTCAGGGTCTGTATTGACATCCCCAGGGGCAGCCTGGCCTGTTCAGTGCTGACAAACTTACTGAGCCGTTCACCAAACTCCAGGCCATTTTCGCCCGCCTCCATGACGACGCCCAGGAGGATCGCATCCTCACCGCTGGAACGGACGATGTAGTTCAACGGATCTTCATAGCCCAAACGCACCTCGGCCAGATCAGACACGGTGATAACTTGGTCTCCGATACGCAGAGGTACTGAGGCGAGGCGCTCAAGGTCAGACAGGTCAATGTTGCTGCGGACATAAACCCGCGGGCCGGCAAGATCAACAAAGCCCAGAGGCTCAAGGCGATTGTTGGCCTCTATCGCCTGCAACACTTCTTCTGCCGACAAGCCGAGATTGTTGAGCCGGTCCTGATCAAACTCGAGATACACCCGCTCAGGACGCTCGGCCAGGATCTGTGCCTTTTGCAAGCCGGGTAGCCGTTGCAGGCGATCTCGTATCGCTTCTGCCTCGCGGGTCAGTTCACGCATTGGCATTCCCGGTGCTGTGAGGGCCATCAGGGAGAAATACACGTCTGAGAAATCATCGTTAACGATGGGGCCGATGACACCACGGGGGAGATTGGGGCTTTCATCGGACATGCGCTTGCGAACTTGATAGAAGAGATCGGGCATTTTTTCACTAGGCGTATAATCCTGGAACCGGATAAGCATGGTGGCCTGTCCGGGCCGAATGGTGGTTTCAACAGTGTCGAAATACGCCACTTCCTGTATTCGTTTTTCCAGGCGGTCCACCACCTGATTCCGTAGCACCTCAGGGGTTGCTCCTGGCCAAACCACAGAAACCACCATTGCCCGGACAGTGAACGCAGGGTCTTCCGCCCGACCAAGGGATGAGAACGCGTAGAAGCCCGCAACAACGGACATCAAAAGAAAAAAGAGGGTGACCGAACGCTCGCGCACTGCCAGTGCGGAAAGATTAGGCAGGCTCATTGAGCCAGCTCCCGCACCGCCATGCCAGGCGTGAGCAGGTGTGTCCCTAATGCGACGATCGGCGTAGTCGCGTTGATGTTGGCCCGGATCTGCGCATACTCCTCACCCAAATCGATAACCTCGACCGCAAGGGGGGTCACCATGCCGTCGGAGACCAACCAGACCTGCGGCGTTTCTCCTCTCTCATCAAGGGCACCCAGCGGTACACGATGGCTGGCCGTGGTTTGTTTCTGCATCAGCCGGACACTCACCACTGAACCAAGCGTTAAAGACGAAGGGTAGGGCCCCTCCAGGCTGTATCGGGCACGCCAGCTCCGGCTTCTGGCGTCGGCAGCCCCGGCAATCTCTCTCAGATTCACCGCAAGCTGTTCGCCATTGGGTAAAGGAACATAACCTTGCCGGGGCGGGTTGCTGCCCTGAGGTAAAAAGACCTCGACTTCCAGGGATTGATCTTCAGCCAGAACGGCAAGGGTTTGACCGACACCCACAACCTGGCCGGGCTCAACGATGACCTCGGTGATCACGCCTGCATTGGCGGCTTTTAGTTCCGCATATCCCAGAGCATTCTGAGCCTGCTGATTTCGTGCAGAAGCCGTTTCCACCTGGCTGCGTGCTTCACGCTCCGCCAGTTCAAGGCGTTGCAGGGTTTGTTCGCTGACAAACTGACGTCCTACCAGTTCCTGCTGTCGCTGGAGCTCATTAGTGGCAATGGCCAGGGCCGCTTCTGCACGCCTCAGATCTGCGGCGGCCCCCTCCGCGGTTGCGATAAGGTCTCGTGAATCGAGTTTGAACAGTAAGTCGCCTTTTTCCACGCGCTGACCGGGATCGATGAAACGTTGTTGAATCCGGCCGGCGATCTGAAAGGCCTGGGGAACTTCGTGGCGGCCTCGCAGGGTTCCTGAAAACCTCTGAGATGTTGGACCTGCCTCCTTCAATTCCACTGTTTTTACCCAGGGAACAGGGGGGCGGGCCTCTGGAGGCGTTTCCGCGGACTGCTGACAACCTGACAGAATGAGCAGCGAGATAAACAGGGTCAGCAGAAAGCGCATGGCAGATGTCTCGATCGGCAAGATTAAGGTGTGGATATCAGTTCTCGCGGCATCCAGTTAAAGCTAGTTGCAGGATGGCATCGCGAACGGTGTCCTTCTGTTCCATAGGCAGAAAATGCGTCGTGCCTTCAAGAATCCTTATGTCAGCCGAAGGCAGCAGGGCCTTCAGGCGTTTTTGTGCCTTTGGTGAGAAGGTTGACCCGCGTTCCGCCGCCAGTGCTATAACCGGGCACCGCAACTGACGAATACCGGGCCAGGGGTTGTGTTCGGTATGGGCAAAGGTGGTGCTCTCCCACTCGGGCGCACACGCCAATTGAACTTGGTCACCCTGCGGCACGAAGGCGTGTTGGACGTAGGCGTTCAGCCATGCTTCGGGCCAGGTCTTGAAGCCACCGCGGCCACGATAGTTTTCTAGCGCAGCAGCGTGCGACTGGAATACTCTGCGCCGACGTGCGGCTCCTGCGGCCAGTGACAACCGTTGTGACTGACGTAACAGCTTCGTCAACCACAACTTCAGACCCTGCATCGGGTCCATGATCACCGGTTCCGCCAGAATCAGACCCAGCACTTTATCAGGCCGCCGGGCAGCGGCCATGATGCTGGTGGTGGCACCAATGGAATGGCCGGCAAGCCAGACCGGCTCGTCCAGGCATTCCAGCAGAGCGATCAGGTCGCGATAATAGATTTCCCAGCCCCGGAATGTCGACAGGTTGGCTGCACCAACGCTGGCCCCGTGTCCTCGCATGTCCCAGGCAAGGACATTGACGTCCGTGGCGAGCTCGTCAAGCAGTGGATGGTACAGGCGGCCATGGAAACCCGTGGCATGTGCCCAGTGCAGCGTGGGGCGCGCTTTGGATTGCGGCCAGCGCCACAGTGCGATATCGGCGCCATCCGTCGCCCGGAATTCGTCGCGTTCAGGTGTGTTGTGCTTAATGTCCATGACGGTCTTCTTGTTGGGCGGCCATTGTCGGGAGCAATAACTGAACCTGACCAGTGGCGATCGGTTTTTTATCATCGCCTTGCCAGCAGGTCACCTGGACCAGGCTGGTGCGCCTGCCTTGCCGAATAATGTCGGCCCTGGCGAACGTCGATCGGGCCTTCGCGGAGCGGAGGTAATTGATGTGGCTGTCGAGAATGCGCGGGCAACGTGTCTCTGCATCCTGGCTTTGCGCAGCCACCCGCGCGGTGAGTTCGATCAGGGCTCCAAGCACGCCGCCATGGAGGGCTGGTAGCATGAAGTTGCCAATCAGCGCTTCACGACACGGCAAATGAACCAATACGCCTGCATCACCGCGCTGAACCTCAAGCCCGAGGTGCTGTGCATAGGGAATGCGCTCCAGAAGAGCCTGCCAGTCAGCACATTCTTTCGCACTTTCCGCAGTGCCTGAGATTTGTGGGGCCGAATCGCCAGTCGTGCTCATGCGCTCTCCTTTCCTCGTCCACCTGCATGCAATTGCTGTCCCTGGGTGTTACGCATGAAGGTGGCGTTTGCCGTCGCTAGTAACTCGCGATTTCCCTCGCTAAGGATGTCACAATGAATAAACGCGACATCGTCCGATAAATGACGACAGGTGGCCACCGCTGACAGGGCCCGGTCGCCGATGGCAGGCCGCAAATAATCCATGCGCAGATCCAGAGTGGCAATGGGCATCAACTCCAGGGCACCCGCGAATACCGCCAAGCCTCCGGCGGAGTCTGCCAGCGAGTAAAGTACGCTGGTGCAGATTTCTTTTGTATCCTTATGGGCGAACATCCATGACTGCGGGGTTAGCCGCATACAGACCTGGCCCTGGTCTACCGAGACAACTTGCATGCCCAGATCCCTGCCGTGAGGAACCTGTTCGGTGAACTGCCACGCCGTCGTCACAGCGTCACTGTGCTGAAGTTTGTTCAGATCGTTCATCAGATCCGCTCAGTCTGACATGCATTTCGCGCAGGGGCGGAAGTGTAGAGGACCAGTGGATTGTCATAGGTCATTGCCATGGCGTTCTCTTGTGAGTAGCATTGTTTCCAAAGTTTGGTTGGTCAACCAACCAAAAGTCAACACTTTGTTAATCCAAATGGCACGGCACCGGTGTAATGGCGTACGATCAGTGAAACGAATCGAATGATGGCTGCTCTGATGATTAATAAACGGGATTGCTCAGGAGGTGTTTAAGCCATGGTTGACAGACAGATTACCCCTGCAAGCAAACTAGGCGATCAGGGTAATGTTTTGTCTAACGCCGCCCGGCTGTTTCGTGAGAAAGGTTTTGAAAGGACATCTCTTAAGGAGATTGCAGAAGCCTGCAATATGCTGCCCGGAAGTCTGTATTATCGTTACAGCAGCAAGGAAGCGCTGCTCGTTGAGCTGATGCGTCGGGGAGTAGACCTGGTTACAACAGAGGTTGAAACCGCGTACGCCAGCTCGGACGATCCCGTGGAACGATTGCGTCTTTGTATCAACGCACATTTGCACGCCCTGCTGGTTGATTCGGATACGGTTTACGTACTTTTGTTTGAGTGGCGTTCACTGAGCGCGGAGGCCCGCGGGGACATCATCGCTTTGCGTGACCAGTATGAATCCCTTTGGGCCGAGATCATCGAAACGATGATTGAGCAAGGCGTGATTCGGAAGGATGTCAATGCTCTCCTGCTTCGCCTAATCGGCCTCGGGGCGCTCAACTGGGTCGCAACCTGGTTTGATCCGAAAGGTGTCTATACACTCGACGGCATTGGTGATTTTGTCTGGAACGTCATCATGGATGGTGTAATCAGGAAAAGTGTACGAACATAGGCACTGGCTCCCCAAGCGTAATTAGCGCCGGTTTATGTTTGTTAATCACGTGTATAGATGGTGTGTGATCTGACGTTTAGCCTGAATTGCTCAGGTGGCTGGCCAAACCAGCGTTTGAAGGCGCGTCTGAAATTGGCACTGTCGTGATAATTCATCAACGCAGCAATGGCCTCGATTGACAGTTCGCTGTCACGCAGGTACAGCGCTGCCTGCTGAGACAGAATCTCGTCACGGATTTTTCGAAAACTGCTGCCTTCATGGTTGAGTTTACGCGCCAGGGTGCGTTTGCTGATGAACAGAGAAGCAGCCGCTTCCTCTTCACTGAGCGTTCCCGGCGGCCGGGACAACATCATCTTCTTCAGCCGGGTCTGGTAGCTTGGCTTATCGGACTGAAGTTGCGCAAGCATGGCTTCACACTGTCGCATGGCCAGATGATAGTTTTCATGATTGGCAGAGGCGTTTGGTTCCCGACACAAGGCCATCGGCAAGCTGAGTTTTAATTGGCTGCAATCAAAGTGAATCTGCCCGGACAAAAAGTCCGAATACGTTGCGTGATACTCGGGTTTCGGATGGGCAAAGCATACTTCAGCCTCGCGCAAAGGGCGGCCAACCATGAACTCGCCGAATTCGAAAAGTGCCTTGACCATCGCATCCGACAGGCAACGCTGTATGTCATCGTCTAATGGCCCCAGGTACTGCAGAATACATTCCAAACGCTCACCGACTTGCTGCAAGTGCAACTGGATGAAGCTCGCGCGCGTGGGCAGGAATGTCCGAATCGCGTGTAGAGCAGTGAGGAGGTCGGGGCTGCTGTAAGCCACGAACCCCATTGCTCCGTGGGTTGCCGGAGTCATTCGTTTACCCAGCCTTAACCCAAATTCTGGCTGGCCGGACAGATCCATTGCATTACGCAGGATCTGTATCTGCTGAGCCACAGTAAGCAGTCCGTCCTCGCTCAAAAATTGCGTCACCCCAAGTCCAGTGCCCCGCAGCAGACGCGGAAGTTGTCTGGCTGTCAGATTCAGCTCACGTGCAACTAGCCGTGAGTAATTCGATGGAATATCCGGACCGGGACTTTGCAACTCCTCCATTTTCTTCCGCGCCGCCATCATTGATACCCCCCTTCCTAAAGTTTCGCCATTTTGTCTTCAAATGACCCCTGCTTGTCAAGAAATGACCTGAAAAATATGCTGGCAGACAGGCAATATCTGTCAATCATCAATGCTGGTAGGAGAACAACATTGGGCAAAGTTACGTTTATCGAACATGATCAAACTGAACATGTCGCAGAATTCAAAGCTGGTTCCTCGGTAATGCAAATCGCTGTTGATAGCGCCATTCCCGGTATCGACGGGGATTGTGGGGGGGAGTGCGCCTGCGGTACCTGCCACGTTATCGTCACGAACGAATGGTTCAGCAAGACAGGCACGCCTGGCAATGAGGAAGAACAAATGCTGTCAATGACACCGGAGCGGGCGAGCACTTCGCGCCTGGGCTGCCAGGTGGTACTGACTGATGAAATGGACGGCATGACCGTGCATTTACCCGAGTTCCAGATGTGAACACAGGAGGACGCATGCCAACACTGCCCAGAACATTTGACGACATTCAGTCCCGACTGATTAACGCCACCTCCAGGGTGGTGCCGATGCAGAGGCAAATTCAGGGACTGAAATTCTTAATGAGCGCCAAGAGGAAGACCTTCGGCCCACGCCGACCGATGCCCGAATTCGTTGAAACACCCATCCCGGACGTTAACACGCTGGCCCTTGAGGACATCGATGTCAGCAATCCGTTTTTATACCGGCAGGGTCAGTGGCGCGCCTATTTCAAACGGTTGCGTGATGAGGCGCCGGTCCATTACCAGAAGAACAGCCCTTTCGGCCCCTTCTGGTCGGTAACTCGGTTTGAAGACATCCTGTTCGTGGATAAGAGTCACGACCTGTTTTCCGCCGAGCCGCAAATCATTCTCGGTGACCCTCCGGAGGGGCTGTCGGTGGAAATGTTCATAGCGATGGATCCGCCGAAACACGATGTGCAGCGCAGCTCGGTGCAGGGAGTAGTGGCACCGAAAAACCTGAAGGAGATGGAGGGGCTGATCCGATCACGCACCGGTGATGTGCTTGACAGCCTGCCTCTGGACAAGCCCTTTAACTGGGTACCTGCTGTTTCCAAGGAACTCACAGGCCGCATGCTGGCGACGCTTCTGGATTTCCCTTACGAGGAACGCCACAAGCTGGTTGAGTGGTCGGACAGAATGGCAGGTGCAGCATCGGCCACCGGCGGGGAGTTTGCCGATGAAAATGCCATGTTTGACGACGCGGCAGACATGGCCCGGTCTTTCTCCAGGCTTTGGCGGGACAAGGAGGCGCGCCGCGCAGCAGGCGAGGAGCCCGGTTTCGATTTGATCAGCCTGTTGCAGAGCAACAAAGAAACGAAAGACCTGATCAATCGGCCGATGGAGTTTATCGGTAATTTGACGCTGCTCATAGTCGGCGGCAACGATACGACGCGCAACTCGATGAGTGGTGGCCTGGTGGCCATGAACGAATTCCCCAGGGAATTTGAAAAATTGAAGGCAAAACCGGAGTTGATTCCGAACATGGTGTCGGAAATCATCCGCTGGCAAACGCCGCTGGCCTATATGCGCCGAATCGCCAAGCAGGATGTCGAACTGGGCGGCCAGACCATCAAGAAGGGTGATCGAGTTGTCATGTGGTACGCGTCGGGTAACCGGGACGAGCGCAAATTTGACAACCCCGATCAGTTCATCATTGATCGCAAGGACGCACGAAACCACATGTCGTTCGGCTATGGGGTTCACCGTTGCATGGGCAACCGTCTGGCTGAACTGCAACTGCGCATCCTCTGGGAAGAAATACTCAAGCGTTTTGACAACATCGAAGTCGTCGAAGAGCCCGAGCGGGTGCAGTCCAACTTCGTGCGGGGCTATTCCAGGTTGATGGTCAAACTGACACCGAACAGTTAATTAACCGATTGACCAGGATGGCATCCGAACGTGTGGAGAGTCCAATCCCAGGGCACAGCGAAAGAGATAGCCTATGGTAAGCAAACGTAAAGAGAGGACGGTCATTGTTGGCGGTGGGCACGCAGCAGGTGCCCTCCTGACAGCCTTACTCCAAAAAAAATATCAACATGAGGTCGTTCTGGTGGGGAATGAACCTCATCCGCCCTACCATCGACCGCCGCTGTCCAAGAATTACCTGACAGGAGACGTTGATCAGGAGTCGCTGTACCTGAAACCGCGCTCGGTATACGAGAACGCAGGCCATCAGTTGCGGCTCGGTGTGCGCGTCGAACAAATTGATCGGGACAGTAGCACCATCAGCTTGTCGGATCAGAGCAGGCTGCAATACGATCGACTGGTCCTGGCCACCGGGTCACACCTTCGACACCTGAACGCGCCCGGGGCTGACTTAAATGGCATTCATTACCTGCACGACATAGCTGATTCAGAGGTACTGCGTGAACAGTTAGTTGCTGGAAAGCGCCTGGTCGTCGTGGGTGGTGGTTACATCGGCCTTGAGGTGGCGGCCAGTGCCAACAAAAAAGGTGTTAATGTCACGGTGCTAGAAGCCGCCGAACGTCTTATGCAGCGCGTTACGGGCCCGGAAATATCAGCGTTCCTTTACGACAAACACCGTGGCGCCGGCGTGGACGTACGTCTGAACACAGCGGTAACCGGCTTCGAGGAGGGCGATCAGGGGCATGTGGCTGGCGTGACGTTGGCGGACGGAAGCACCGTACCGGCCGACATCGTCCTTGTGTCGATCGGCATTATCCCGGAAACCGCTCTGGCTAAGGACGCCGGCCTGCCCTGTGATAACGGTATTATTGTTGACGAATTTACCCGTACCGAGGACCCCGCCATCTTGGCGATCGGTGACTGCACCCGGCACCGGAATCTTTTCTTCGAGAAGATGCAACGACTCGAGTCTGTCGCCAATGCTGTCGATCAGGCTCGTACAGCCGCGGCAACCCTGATGGGTGAGGAGAAACCCTATGATAGCGTTCCATGGTTCTGGTCAAACCAGTACGATGTTCGTCTGCAGATGGTAGGATTGTCGCAAAATCATGATCAGCGAGTGGTTCGAGGCACCCCCGAGGATAAAGGATTTGCCGTGTTCTATCTCCGCGAAGGCTGTGTTATTGCTGTTGACGCGGTCAACCTGCCCCTTGCTTTTTTGGTAGGCAAGACACTCGTTCAACAACGCAGAACGATCAACCCGGAACTAATAGAGGATCCGGATACTGAACTGAAATCTTTGGTGAACGGAAGGCTCCAGAGTTGAAGGCAATATGTTGCGTGGCAACCGAAGCAGCCAGTCACCGGAGTGAGCCAATAAATATGAACTTGATCCTCTTAACAATAAAAGATTGTGACTTTGCGCGACCGCTATGGGTTGAGGTGTATATCACTGAATCTTGGTTAAATCACACCAAGCACTTAATGTTTTCGGCCTCTTCTCTTGGAAGTGTCACTGTTGAAGCCGTTGGAAAGTGGCATCCAAGAACGGGCTACTCAGAGTTCAAACTGCAGGCAGTCTGTAAATCAAACAGAGTGAGATTCAGGCTTGTTGGAGATGTAAATGGGAGGCGGGTTCTGACATCCGGTATTGATATCAGGACACTTGACCAATTGAATCAAAGGTATGGCGCTAATGAAACAGTTTTTTATAGCAAGGACGTACCAGTGCTGATGGCAATCTATTACTCAACTAAACGGTTAGAGGTTTTTAAATAACGTTTGCTGGCTGCATTCAGCAACCTTTTGATCGGTGAAAAATATCTGCTGGCGTAGGCCTCAAGTTTGGGAATTCTCGAACATATGATGAAAGAAATGATTTGGGTCACTTAGGGAGACTCTGAATAAGTCCCCAAAATCAGCGATAATACGGCCGTCGTCAACCGCATAGGATCGTTGCCACCATGGATCAGATCACCTTCTCCGAAGCCGAGTACCAGACCAAAAAGCGCAAAACCCGCCGCGAGATCTTTCTGGAACGGATGGACAAGCTGATTCCGTGGAAGCAGCTGGAAAAGAAGGTAGCCCGTTATTACCCCAAGGGCCAGAACGGACGGCCTCCCTATCCTTTGTCTGCCATGCTGCGCGTTCACTGCATGCAGTTGTTCTATAACCTCAGCGATCCGGCCATGGAAGATGCATTGTACGAGATCGAATCCATGCGCCAGTTCGCTGGCCTGAAGCTCGATCGTCTGCCAGACGAAACAACGATCCTTAAGTTCCGTCATTTTCTGGAGCAGCATGGTCTCGGCAAGGTGCTGTTCAAAGAGGTGAACAAGCACCTGGAGAAAAACGGCCTGATGCTGCGTGAAGGCAGCATTGTTGATGCCACCATCATCTCTGCGTCCAGCTCCACAAAGAACAGTTCTGGCAAGCGCGATCCGGAGATGCACCAAACCCGAAAGGGCAACGAATGGCAGTTCGGCATGAAGATGCACATTGGCGTCGACGACACACTGGGCCTTATCCATAGCATCGACACCACTGCTGCCAATGTCCATGACATTGTGCCTTCCGGCAAACTGCTGCACGGTGAAGAGCGCCGAGTCTTTGGTGATGCCGGCTACCTCGGCATACAAAAGCGAGGCGAGCACAAGCACCGTAAAAATGTGTCTTGGTTCATCGCCAAGCGCCCGGGTTCACGGAAGGCCCTGAATGCTGACAAGCTGAAAGCCGAGAAAATCAAAGCCAGCATCCCCTCAAAAGTGGAACATCCGTTCCGGTACATCAAGCAGGTGTTCGGCTACAACAAGGTTCGCTATCGCGGCCTGTCGAAAAACACCAACCGGCTGCACTTGTTGGCCGCGTTCAGTAATCTGTTAATCGGTGAAAAATACCTGCTGGCATAGGGGCAGTGTGCCTATTTTCCGCCAAAATGGCGGGAAACGGGCAGAAAACATACAAATAAATGGAGAGTTGCGTCTGAATTTTCCGTTTTCTGCTGGCTCAAACGGATGCTGGTGAAAATCGACGGTTATTCAGACCTTCCTTAGCTTTCTGTAATTGGCGAGTACAATGTATGCGCCGCGAACATGATCAGTCTTTGTTCGTCATGGCATCGAACACGTTTTTGTGGCTAACTGAGACCAACGTTTTATTAACGTACTGGAAGACCGATTTGCCGATGGAGATTCTTGATAACCTGCTTCATCGATACCCCCTTCGATTTCGCAGTGTGGCAAGCCCCAATATCCTAGACACCTGACAGCTTTGTGAAGTACTGCTTTTCTAAGGAGGCTCTGAATAAGTCTCCAAAATCAGCGATAATACGGCCATCGTCAATCGCATAGGATCGTTGCCAGCATGGATCAGATCACCTTCTCCGAAGCCGAATACCAGACCAAGAAGCGCAAGACCCGTCGCGAGATCTTTCTGGAACGGATGGACAAGCTGATTCCGTGGAAGCAGTTGGAGAAGAAGGTAGCCCGTTATTACCCGAAGGGCCGGAACGGACGGCCCCCTTATCCGCTGCCTGCCATGCTGCGGGTTCACTGCATGCAGTTGTTCTATAACTTGAGCGATCCGGCCATGGAAGACGCGCTGTACGAGATCGAATCCATGCGGCACTTCGCGGGTCTGAAGCTGGACCGTTTGCCAGATGAGACGACGATTCTCAACTTCCGGCATTTCCTGGAGCAGCACGGTCTTGGCAAGGCGCTGTTTAAAGAGGTGAACAAACACCTGGAGAAAAACGGCTTGATGTTGCGTGAAGGAAGCATCGTAGATGCCACCATCATCTCTGCTCCCAGCTCCACCAAGAACCAAACTGGCAAGCGTGATCCGGAGATGCACCAGACCAGAAAGGGCAACGAATGGCACTTCGGCATGAAAATGCACATTGGTGTCGACGACACGTTCGGTCTGATTCATAGCATTGATACCACCGCTGCCAATGTTCACGACATCGTGCCCACCGACAAGCTGCTGCATGGTGAAGAGCAACGAGTCTTCGGCGACGCCGGTTACCTTGGCATTCAGAAGCGGGATGAGCATAAGCACCGCAAAAACGTCTCCTGGTTCATTGCCAAACGGCCTGGCACCCGGAAGACGCTGGATGCCGACAAACTGAAAGCAGAGAAGATCAAAGCCAGTGTTCGTGCCAAGGTCGAGCATCCCTTCCGGTACATCAAGCGGGTCTTTGGTTATGGCAAGGTCCGCTATCGCGGCCTTGCCAAGAACAGCAACCGGTTGCATTTGCTGGCCGCGTTTAGCAACCTGCTGATCGGTGAAAAATACATGCTGGCGTAGGGCCAGTGCGCCTGTTTTCCGCCAAAATGGCGGGAAACGGGCAAAAAACACACAAATAAAGGGAAAATAGTGTCTGAATCTTCGATTTTTTGCCGTTTAAACCCAAGATGGGCAAATATCAGCAGTTATTCAGACCTTCCCTAGCTTGCCGGTTTATTGACTAACACTTCCCCATATTCAGAGCGCAACTTGTTTTTTAATACTTTCCCAGTGGCATTGCGTGGCAATGCTTCCACAAAAATCACGCGATCCGGGGTCTGCCACTTGGCGACTTTTCCCTGATAATGAGCAAGAAGTTCCTCCTCCGTAATATTTGCGTCGGGTATTTTTACTGCCAACAGGATCGGTCGTTCATCCCATTTATCATGGGAGGCCGCCACCACAGCAGCTTCATTGATGGCAGAATGGCCCATTGCGATTCCCTCCAATTCGACTGTCGATATCCATTCCCCACCAGATTTAATAATATCTTTTGAGCGGTCACGTATTGTCATAAACCCATCATCATTGATCGAAGCAACATCACCTGTCTCGAACCAACCGTCTTCCTCAAGAGTCTGATTTGGCTCAAAACCAAAGTAGTCGGCTACCACCCAATGACCACGGATACGGAGATTTCCCTGAGCAACGCCATCTTCGGGCAGTTGATGGCCGTCTTCTCCCACAATTTTGAGCTGCACCCCGTAGGGAGGCCGTCCTTGGCTTTCACGGATTTTATTTCTTTCTCCTTCTAAAAGGGTATCGTGTTTCGCCAGCAGTGCATTGACGGTTCCGATCGGTGATGTTTCAGTCATTCCCCATGCATGGACAACATCTACGCCGTACTTACCACGAAACTCTGACATCATTGAGGGAGGGCAAGCGCTACCACCTATCACCGTCCGTTTGAGCGTCTTTGCCGAGGAGCCAAGCTCGTCCAAAGCCGAAAGAAGTCCCTGCCAAATCGTGGGCACACCCAGCGCAATCGTTACGCTTTCTGAATCGATAAGCTTGACCAAACTTTGTCCATCCAGGCCGGGACCAGGCAACACCAGTTTGGCTCCAACCATCGCCGTAATGTAGGGTACCCCCCACGCATTTACGTGAAACATAGGAACAACCGGCATCACCACGTCCCGTGCCGATAAATTCAGTGCGTCAGGTTGAGCAGCTACCAGCGCGTGCAGAACGGTGGAGCGGTGTGAATAGAGCACCCCTTTGGGATTTCCAGTGGTGCCCGATGTATAGCAGAGGCTTGAAGCCTGGTTTTCGGCGATTTCAGGCCAATTCGCGTTAGGCGTTCCTCGCTGGAGAAACTCTTCATAAAACAACAATCCTGGAAATTGCGCTGCAATTTCTTCGTCCGGTTCGGACATCAATACAAATTCCTCAACCGTCTCCAGTCGGTCACGGATATTTGAAACAATCGAAAGGAACGTTTTGTCAAAGAATATGGCTTTGTCTTGAGCATTGTTGATAACGTAAACGAGTTGTTCTGGAAACAGTCGCGGGTTAATGGTGTGACACACCATCCCGCCACCAGAGATGCCAAGATAACATTCCAGGTGCCCCACGTTATTCCAACAAATGGTCGCGCACCGATCCCCCTGGACATAGCCTGCCGTTCGAAGCGCCGACGCAAGTTGTCGCGACCGCCTCGAAACAGTTGCCCAGTCAGATCGACTGGGATTTCCATCCGTTCCTATCGACACAATCTCAGCGTCTCCATGGTAGCGAGCAGCATGGTCGATCAAAGAATTCACGGTGAGTTCTACGTTCATCATTTTGCCAAGCACGTTTATCTCCTCTCCATTTCTACTGCTCGTGGGACGGAATAGTTGGCGTCAGTAGTGTCCGCGGTGGGCGTGGGCGTCATAACCCGAGCCTGAACCGTGACATTTCCCAGGAGGATGTCGGCTGCATTTTCGGCAATCATCATGGTGGGTGCGTTGGTGTTACCGGCAACCAAACTGGGCATTATCGAAGCATCGACGACTCTAAGCCCTTCAATGCCTCTGACTTTCAACTCTGGATCAACGACTGACTCCGGATCCACGCCCATACGGCAGGTGCCAACGGGGTGGTAGATAGTCTCTGCATTTTCCCGGATGAAGTCCGCAATCTGATCGTCCGAGGACACAGAGTTTCCGGGCATGACTTCTCGCTTACTATGCAAAGCCATTGTCGGTGCCGCGAGTACTCGTCGCCCGAATTTAACGGCGGAAATCATTGTCTTGATGTCTTCGGGGTCACTCAGATAATTGGGCTGAATCAACGGATCGGCTAATGGATCAGGGCTTTTCAGTCCAATAAAACCCCGGCTTTTGGGCAGCAGATCGCAAATGTGTAAGGTGTAGCCATACCCGGTCATCACTTTTCGCCCATGATCCTTCAAAAAAGTTGGCAAAAAATGGAATTGCACATTCGGTCGTTCACACGAAGGGCTGGATTTAACAAAGCCTCCTGCCTCGGCTACATTACTGGTGAGAAACCCGCGTCGCGCAAAAATATAGGAAAAAAGTGCGCTCACTCCCCGAAGCAGGAAGCTGGGGGCAACACCAATAGGCAAACGTGAGTTCGCCGCGTGCATCAGCGTAATATCCAAATGATCGACCAGATTCTTGCCCACCTCAGGAAGGTGATGGACCAGAGGGATTCCGTGTTTCCGAAGCTCTTCGCGATCACCGATTCCGGAAAGCAAAAGTAGCTGTGGTGAATTAACCGCCCCGCCGGACAAAATGACTTCACCGCCATTATTGAGTCTGAGCTGGCGATATTCGCCCCCTTGGTTCAGTGTCACCCCAACCGCCCGCTGGCCATCCATTACCACCCGGGTTACCCGAGCGTCCGTTAGCACATCGAGGTTAGGCCGTTTCTCTGCGCCACGCAGAAACGCCTGCGCCGAACTCCAGCGCCGACCATTTTTTTGTGTCACCTGGTAGGGGCCCAGTCCCTCTTGCGTTTCGCCATTGAAATCCGTGTTCACCGGGACATCCACATGGGAAGCGGCGCGAACAAAATCCCGACTTAACGGATTGACCGATCTCAGATCGCTTACGCTGAGTTCACCGCCCTTGCCGTGGTAAGCATCCGGTCCGAAACGTTCGTTATCTTCCAGTCGGCGAAACAATGTTAATGCGCGGTCCCATCCCCAAAGGTCGGTTCCGGCAGCCTGACCCCAGTGTTCATAATCGGCTTTGTGGCCCCGGATGTAGACCATGGCGTTGATGGAGGAGGAGCCGCCAAGAGTTTTACCCCGGGGCCAGAACAGACGGCGCCCCTTGAGATGTTCCTGAGGCTCGGTTTCGAAGGCCCAGTTCACCTGCTTGCTATTGGCAAGAAGTGCAATACCCACAGGCATATGTATGAGCGGGCTCTTATCCTTTGGCCCTGCTTCAAGTAACGCTACTCGCTTCGAGGGATCGGCAGTCAGTCGGTTAGCCAATACACAGCCAGCCGACCCGGCGCCAACAATAATGTAATCGTACATAGTGACTCTCTTGTTATTGGATTATGCTCAGCCCAGAATACGAACAGCAGCATCTATGAGCCGCCGGACCCAGCGTGTATAGGGAGGAAAAAGCAGGTGGATGAGAGAATGCTTATCCTCCATCAGCGCCTTTTCATGGGAAAAAGCGCGGAAACCGTATTCACCGTGGGATGCCCCTATTCCAGAATTATTCACTCCGCCAAAAGGCAGGTCCGGATGCAGGAAGTGCACGACTGTAAGGTTAATCCCTGCAGCGCCGGAACTCGTTCGTTCGATAATATTTCTGGCAAAAGACTTGTTCTGGTCGAATACGTAAAGCGCCAGTGGCTTGGGGTTATCGTTGATTTTGTTGATAACTGAATCAATATCATCGAATTCAATAACCGGTAATATGGGGCCGAATAACTCCTCACGTGAGATATCCATGTCGCTGGACATATTTGCAATCAACGTCGGCGCAATGAAATTTTCTTCAGCATCTGTAATACCGCCTTCAAAGACGTTTGCGCCTTTGCTTTTGGCATCTTCTATCAGGCTTGACACGCGCTGGAAATGACGGGCATTTACAATCCGGCAATAGTCAGGCGTCGATTGCCGGGCTTCCGGCGTTTTCCCGTAGATGCGCCCGATTTGCTGTTTAAGTGCTTCATTGAATGGGGCTGCAATGCTTCTGTGTACAAAAACATGGTCCGGAGCGATGCAGGTCTGGCCATTATTGGCAAACTTCCCCCACACAATATACCGGGCAGCCTTCTTGATGTTGGCCTCTGGTCCCACAATGGTCGGGGATTTTCCCCCCAGTTCCAGTGTCACCGAGGAAAGGTTCCTGGCCGCAGCCTCCATGACCAGCTTGCCGACCGCAGGGCTGCCAGTGAAGAATATGTGGTCGAAGGGCAGGGCCAACAGTTTCTGGGCTACAGCGGCATCGCCTTCAATCACCGAAACAAGATCGGGGGGGAAGGTTTCGGCGACAATGTTGGCAATCACCTTTGAGGTGTGGGGTGTCATTTCCGAGGGTTTGATGATAGCTCCGTTCCCCGCAGCCAACGCTGAGACGAGAGGTCCGAGCGCAAGATTGAGAGGATAATTCCATGGCGCGATAATTAAACACACACCCTTTGGCTCTGGCCGAACATAAGACCTCGTACCCCAAACACCAATGGATGCAGCCACTCGCTTCGGACGCATCCATTTACGCAAGTGTTTTTTAGTGTGTCGAATTTCCTGAAGCACCGGCAGGAGTTCAGTTAATTTGACTTCTGGAGCGGGTTTTCGAAAGTCCGCCGCGCAAGCCGCAATGATGTTTGATTCGTAGCGTTTAATTGAATCCCGCAGCTGGTCGAGCTGCGCTATTCGAGCCTCTAAGGTAAAACTTCCGCGACGCGCAAGTTGTGCCCGCTTTAGGGCCGCGAACGTTGAATCAATCGTATCGCTGGTTGACACATTGGGCAGCCCAACCTCCGCCAGACTAGCAATCTGCATTATAAAATCACCTCTTTCCGAACGAGACTGTTGTTATTTTAAATCGGATTATTAGTCTTCATAGAGGACATAGTCCTCTTTTGTGGCACCACAGTCCGGACAGCACCAATCGTCTGGAATATCTTCAAAACGAGTGCCGGCAGGGAAGCCTTCGGCTTCATCTCCGAGAGCTTCATCGTAGATATGGCCGCAAGTGATGCAGACCCACTTCCGATAGGTATCTTTTTGAGTCGAGTCTTTGGGCGATTTTGAAGAGGTAGGCTTCGGTTTCGCTTTGGGCTTTGTTTTATTTTTAGCTGAAGGAGTAGATGCGTCCGTTGCTTTCTGCGATGCTCCCTCGGTCTTAGCTTGGCTGGCAGTACGGACCGCTATATTGGTTGCGGACACCGAAAGTTCCGAGTTCGCTTCTTGAAGCGCAACGAAGTCAACCTTATCCCTGACGGCACAGTCTGGACAGGACCAGTCTTCAGGAATTTTTTCCCAGGTCGTTCCTGCAGGAAAGCCTTCGTGCGGATCACCAACCACTTCGTCGTATACATAACCACAATCCGGGCATTGATGTTTAGCCATTTAAAGCACCTTTCAAACGATATTATTGTCTTTGTTTTGGTAGCGCCCGACGCGCACCCTCTTTCAGGTGCACGTCAGAGGCTCTTTTTCTGCAACGTAAATAAAGTAAACGACGTATATAAGTTCTAATTAGCCGATCATTTAGACGCTGCGGTATCGACTGATTCAGAATCAGTCCCACCAAATTTACGCACATAGAATTCACGCTTGCCGGGTTGAATCTGAATCTTATCGAGATCTCCTTTAGCCCAATCCAGCACCCGGTGGTCCATTATCGACCGAAACCATGAGGGAAACATTGCGGCCAGGAACATTCCGGGATATCCCGATGGTAAGGAAGGCAGGTCTTTGAAGTCGCGAAGCGATTGATAGGACCTTGTAGGATGGGCGTGATGGTCGGAATGCCTCTGCAGATGAAACAGAATCAGGTTCGACATGATATGGTTAGAGTTCCATGAGTGGTACGGTTGCTGACGCTCGTAACGTCCATCCGGCATCTTCTTGCGCAGCAGGCCATAATGCTCAATATAGTTGGCGCTGGTCAGCTGCCACCAGCCAAAGGCCATCTGGATGGGCAGGAAGATCAGCATTAACGGACCAAAAAACGCCAGCAATGCGGCATACAGCACGACCGTCAGAATCATCGGCTGAAGCACTTCGTTCTCCAGGCTCCAGACACTTTTGCCGCAACGGCTCAGGCGCTGCTCTTCCAGCGTCCATGCCCGCTTGAAAGCACCGGGAATTTCACGCAGTGAAAATGCGTAAATGGACTCGCCCATGCGGGATGTCGCCGGGTCCATCGGCGTTGCCACATCACGATGATGCCCCTTATTGTGCTCAATGAAGAAATGACCGTACCCGACCACGGCGAGAACCAGTTTGGCCATCCAGCGGTCAAACGCCTCTTTTTTATGGCCGAGTTCGTGGCCTGTGTTCAGAGCCAGGCCATTGATGATTCCCATGGAAAAGGCCAGTGCGACGAACTCGAAAACATTCATTGGATGCGTGGCCACCCACCAGCAACTGACAATCAGAGATGCGTAGTGAACGGGCACGGTCAGGTAGGTCAGCACCCGATAGTAACGGTCCTGCTCAAGCCGGGGCACAGCCGACTCGGGGGGGTTGGAAAAATCTTCTCCGAACATGGCATCAATCAAGGGAACGGCACCATACCAGAAGATTAACACCAGCCCGTACCAGATGCTCCATCCGGTCTGGGCGACCAGATAAAGGCTGATAAGGGGTGTCGCTGGCCACAGCACGGAAAGGACCCACAGGTGGCGCTTTCTGTCCACATAGTTTTCGGCACCAGGGTCCCTCTGAAGAGACTCTGTTAATACATTTTCTGACATTGACATCAGGATCACCTTATTGTTTTCAGATTCATCATCTTTTTACGTTTTGTTCTGCATCGCGTACACCGGACCACCAGGATGAGCGGGACGGTTGTGCACAGTGACAGGATTGGCTATAAACTGAGGTCAGACAACTACCCGAACGGGTAGGTTTGGGTCAGAGATCTGTCGATATGCGTCATGCCCTGGCGCGGGCGCGTTCCGGGGTGGCAAAGCAGGAGACTTGACTGTCATGACACGCCATAGCCTGGAAGATTGGTGCAGAAAGATGTCCGCCCGGATGTGGGGTCGTCAGCGTTTCATTACTCAAGGCTGTACAGACCGCCAGCGCCTGAGTGCTTCCGCGGTGCCTGGAGCAAAAGTCGTTCTGTACCGGGCTCCGCCGGGCTACGGAAAATCTGTACAGGTAGCCCTGGCAGCGAACATCCGCGATCCGGAACACGAGAGTGCCGTCTATATCAATAGACGATCGTACCCGGACGCACGGGATGTCACTGACAGCCTGTTTGCGGCGTTGGTTTTATATCAGCTTGAAGGACCTGAATCCCGGGGAGCGCTGAAAAGCGACACCGACACCATCGAAGCGCTTCGGGATGCCTTATTCAATGCAAAAAAGACCATAAGAATTTGCCTTGACGGGCCCGGTGAAGGGGCAGATAACGGGGATCTGATTGAGGATCTGATCTGCGAAACACCGGGCAATGTAAAATTTTTTATTGCGCCTGGCAGCACCGGGGCGTTGCCACGTTTGTCGCTGATGACGGGTGTTGTGACCTATGGTGCTGATGAGCTTGCCTTTACAGAAGAGGAGCTGGAGGAGCTTGGTGAGGTAACGGGTATAGATGGCCTCGAAGCAGGCAACATGATACAAGCCACCGGCGGATGGCCCGCACTCGTCAGACTGATGCGCCAAACCCCGAACCCGGACCTGCCTCCCGAATCCTGGCCGGAAACCCGCTCGTATTTCAGGGACAATCTCTTGTCCGTGCTACCCGATAATGCGCGAAGGTTTGTTTGCAACGCAGCGATGCTCGAGGAGATCAGCGCTGAATGCTATGACTATGTCTATAAAACGCAACAGGCTGATCAGGAAATTTCGTTTCTTAACGAAAAATTTGCACTTTTAGCCCCCACCTCCTCCTCCGGCAAGCGCCTGACCATGCACCCTGTGCTGAGAGAGTATTTGCGCAGTGTGTTTAGCGCCACTCAACGGGAGCGCCGTTCGTATGTACTGAAACGCGTTGCCTTCTGGCATTGGCGCAGGGGAGAGTACCTCCATTCAATCAACGTCGCCCTGGAAGCCAGTGACCATCGCTGGGCGCGCGTGGTCAGTGACAGCATTATTCTGGACGTGGCGCTCCGGCAAGGTGAAATTGAAGTGCTTCGCACATGGTTTGAAAAGGTGCCGGCCCGCACGATAAAAAAAATCGCTTCCTTAAGCATAGGCTATGCCTGGACTCTGTATTTCAGCCAGCAAGCGCGGCAGGCAGAGGAAATGCTGGCGAGTTCCCGCCATCCGATTTCCAGGGGGCTGGGCAGCCTTGATGAGGAAGGGTGGCGGGAACTGGTTAAGGCAATAGGTAAAGCCACACACGATGAATTGCCGGAGAGTCAGGCGCTCTGTGAAAAGTGGATTGACGCCTTTGGCGATCGCAACCTGGTGGGTAAAGGCGCGGCCCTTACATGCCAGGCATTCATTGCCTCCAGCGACCGCCGCTTTGAAGAGTTAGAAGAATTATTGCACAAGGCGGCTGTGGCCAATCAGTCATCCAATCAATTCTACGCGTTTATCTGGCTTAAAACGGCGGAAATTCAGACAGAATTGTTCAAAGGCGACATGGTCCGGGCAATGCACCTGTTGCGTCAGGCGAATAAAACCGCAGAAAAGATTGGCGTACCAAAAAGCTTTTTAAGCAAGATGCTTGGTGTTCTTGAGTTACAAATCCTGCTCGAACAGGATCATCACCAGGTTTCCCCGGAATCTGCACAGATATCCTTTGATTTCGCCTTGAATTATGGCGTTACCGACATTCTGTGTGGATGCACACAGGCATGCAGCCGTTTGCTGTACCACCAGGGGTTGCGGGACAGGGCCATGGCCCTGTTGGAGCAGGCTCGCCTGGCCGCCAGCGAGCGTGAGCTCCCGCGCCTCAATATCCTGACAAAAGTTCAGTTGGCTGAGTTCACCCTCCTGAACAACGAGGAATTGGAGCCACCCATACTCCCCGATGAATCCGAGCTGTCATTTCTGCCTAATCAAAACCGGGCCATTCAGGCGCGCATTGCTTTAGTGAAATCAATGTACAGGCTAAGGCTTGGGAAGCAGTTTGGTGTGGCCGGGAACTATGCCAGAGAGGCGCTTCAGGCTGCCAGCGCCATCTCCGATGCCAGAACCAGGGTCGCCGCCCAGTATTGCCAGGCCCTGGCAGCGTTTGCCCTGGGTTCCTCAAAACCGGCGAAGCGCCTGATTCTTGATGCCAACCTGCATGCGGAGCATCTGAATTGCCACTTTACACCGCTATGGATAAAAGAAGCGCTGCTTTCTCTGAGTCCCCTTGCCCGGAATCTCTTTGATGATCCGCCAGACACCGCTGAAGCGGCCACTACAAGGGACCCGGAAGTCCGGGCAGAAGACCTCAGCGCTCCACCAGTACCGGGACATACCGACTCCGTTATCACGGTCAGGCAGATTTCCATACTGAAGTGTATAAGCAGCGGAATGACCAACAAAGCGATCGCTGAGAGGCTTCTTGTGACTGAGGATGCTGTCAAATGGCATCTGAAAAGGATTTTCAGCGAACTTGAAGTAACCAGCCGGGTTCAGGCAGTCACTGAAGCGCGACTGCGCGGGCTTTTATAGTGAGTGAAAAGTAACCGGTGCTCTGCTGGTTGCAGAACCGGACTATTGGCAGGGGGCATCTTCCCGGGGTGATCTGTTTTCGGTTTCGACGGAAAAAGGGCCAGTCCGGAGACTGGCCCTGTGTCAGGTTTCATCACTTTTGCGTGTAGGGAGACACATACCTGAGCTGAAGTTCATTCGGTGCAACTTGTATTGTGAGCTCAGTATCTACGTCGATCACTGAGTTTACTACTCCATTAACAACCCCGCCCAATAGGCGGCAAAGAAGACCTGTTCCGATACTACAAATTGCAGACTCCTCTTCAAGCAAGCCCACCGTTGCCTCCCCCAAGAGCCTGGTTGACAGCACAATCGGCTCTACGTTTCGCTGTTCAATAACGATCCGCCCATCATCAAGGAACGTTATCGGGCCAGAGAGCTTCAGCCCGTTAATCGGATAGCTGCGCAGATTATCCTCAAGGCGGGTGTTCGCCAGTCCGCTCAGCCTAACGTTCAGATACGGTGCATCAAGGTAAACATCCAGCTCGGTCTCGAAGGTCAGCTGACCGTCTTTTTGTAGAATCACAGCATCAATCAGGCCGTCGCGGTTTTCGCCCTGGTAACGCATACGCAAGGCGAGGGGTCCGGTGTCAAACTCTTGAGAGGTCTGTAAATCACTGGTCGCAAGTACTGCGAGCAACTGACTGCTCAGATTGACCCAGATGTCGCTAGGCGTGGTAAGGAGTACCGACGGATGCAACTTCACAGGCACTCGCGTGCTGCCATCTTCGGCAACGGTTGGTTCACCCACTATCTCAACATCAAGGTTTGCTGTCAGAAAAATGAATTTTTTGAACTCATCGCAAGCTTCGGTGCCTACTTCACAGCCTATCTGCCCGTTATCCTCAAGCACCCCGCTACTGATCTCCGTGATGGCAAGCTTCATGGAATTTTCAGGAATTCCGCTGATGGCATCAGGCTCTTCCGGGTCCAGCTTCAGATTAGCATTCACATCCCTGCTCGGGAGATTTTTCAGCGGCAGAAGCACGGAGGTTTTGGTTATATCTCTGGCAACAAACCGGTTTTCAAGCGGTTGTCCGCCTGACGAAAGGTCCCCGAGGCTCCTTCCCGGGTCGGCGTACTGGCTCAGGAGCCTGCTGTACAGGGGGATACCCTGTTGATTGGTAATACCATCGGTCAGCACGTAACGGTAGTTTGTTCCTTGCTCCCACTTGTCGAGTGGTACGGCTCTCAGTTCACGACCATTGAGGAGGCTAAGACTATAACCTTCAACTGACTGCCAGCTGCCGTTCTCGTCCTGCTTTTCCACAACAACAGTTTCGCCGGCCACAATGGAGTCCGGATCGATATCCTGTGAGAAGCGCACGATAATAGGCTCGCTGGCCGGATGCTCGGTTATGGGCAGCAAATCATCCAGCGGGCGCTGTCCAAAATTCGCGGAAGCAGGGGTCTGGCTCGTGATGCCACCAAGACACCGCCCCTGTTTTCCGGGCTGGGCATCCAGGTCCGTCTTGGCGCATGGGTAACCAGGAAGGGTTGTAAGGGCAATCGGACCAACGTCAGCTGGCGGAACCTCCGCCGTTGGGTCGAGCCTGAAATTACGGCTTGTGCTGGCCATCGGATTACCCGACAGGTCAACAAGGCCGTCCATCGTAAGGGTATAATCGATGCCATGCGTTAACGGCTCGGTTGGCCGGATAACGAGAGCCGGACCGTCAAGCCGGGATTTAAAGGCAACCTCTGCCGATGTGGTGCCGTCATTGGCGATGAGGGTGATATTGTCCGGATTGATGGATGACGGAAGGAGAGGTTCCGAGAAATAGACAATCAAAGGGTCAGAAGGCCTCTGTATGTTGGAGTGTTCCCCGGGGACCCAGCTCTTGATGAAGGGCGCTGCGGTGTCCGCAAAGTCGGCCTGTAGCGGGGCATCTTCGACGTTGCGGAAGCCGTTCAGCTTGAAGGAAATCAGGCCTGAGGCTGTGTCAATGCCCATCACGTCCGGCTCAATAACGCCAACGGCTTCGATGCTCAGCTTGCCGTCCTCGACGATGGCGGTGCCCACGAGCTGCACGTGCATGAGCTGTTGGCCAAGGGCGCCGTTGGCAACCGTGTTCCCGGTATTCAGGGCCATATCGATGTAGAGCTCGAGCACCCGGGGTGCATCCACTGCATCGGTATAGGGGTTGGGCATCAGGAAACCATTGGCATCCGAGAGAAAGCGAACCTCGACGGCTTCGGATTCGAACCCGGCCGGCACGGCGCCGGCGACCTTGACGACCACGGAGCTTCCGGTGAGCAAGGTGCCCCGGTCGATCCTCAGGGGAATGCTCTGGCCGGCCGCTTCAAACCTGGGAATAAAACCCAGCTCCGCGAACACGGTGCCGGTGACACTGGTCGGGTTGTTCGGGCCCAGAAGAAGGGAGCTCAGGTTTACCGAGTTGTAATCGGCACCGGTCAGTGGCAATTGGCCCGGTATGCTTTCAGCTACCTGAGCCATGATCTGGCGCTTGCCCGTCGGAGAGCGGGAGTCGACCGGGTTGAAGGTCAGTGTGTGATCTTCGGACAGGGTGTCACCCAGCAGAGCGCTTTTTATGCCGCTGGTCACGGTCAGGTTATAGGTCTGGGCCGGATCCAGGTAGCCTTCCGGATCCACCGTGACCCGGTGGCCCTTGACGTACACTTCGGCATTCACCGGTTCACCGGCCTGGTCCGTCAGGCGGATGGTCTGGCCGTAAACCACCGATTGCGGGTCGACGGGCTCGGTAAACTGAAGCCGGAATGTCGTGAAATCCGTGACGGGGTAGTCGCTCCCTCCGTCCGGAATGGTCCGCGCCAGTTCAAATCCGGTACCTTCGGTCTGGCTCAGAAGCGGGCCGGATGTTGCCGGTGCTGTCTTGAATTTGATTCCGTCCGCGGTCAGGGACACTGGTGCGCCGCCAACCTGAAGTCCCTCTGCGGTCAGGGTGTAGCTGGTTCCCGGTGCAAGCGCCTTGTCCGGCTTTGCCGCAAGCCCCATCTTGTCTTCATCAGTGAACATCACGTCTGTGAGGGTAACCTCGTTCCCGGTGGCATCCCTCAGGATCAGAGAGTCAGGAATGTCGGTCAGCGGTGTGTCGATGGACTTGTTGAAACGCAGGAAGACAGGTGTTGTTGTGGGAACGGTGGACGTGACACCGGGCTGATCGCCGCCCGGGGGCGTACTGTCAGCCGGATAGGTAAATGTCAGCGATCCGGGTGTCGGAGCCCGGGTAACGGTCTGCTGGTCGCCGCTATCCCCGCAGCCTGCGAGTGCTGTGGTGACAATCAATGCAATAGTGGTTTTTTTCATGCCGTACCTCTTCAAAATCTCAGCGTAATTGAGCCGCTGAACACGTGAATATCGCCGTCTGCAGTAACGTCTTCTTCATTGCCATTGAAGTCGACAATGGTGAAGTCACGCTCTTGCAGCATCTGGTACTGGTAACCGAGGTCCACGCGAACGGGGTAGGCCAGAAGACGGGTCCGGTTGTAGGTGGCACTTAAGCCAAGCCCGACAGAAATCTTGTCTGTGTCCAGGTAGTTGATTTCCGGGTTTCGGGTGGTTTTCAGAGGGGATTCTTCATAGGCGACGCCGGCACGGAAGGTAAAATTGTCGTTCAGCATGTACTCGCCACCGAGGCGGGGAGTCAGGGTGTCCTCAAACTGCATACGGGCAGCGGGGGAAAGGCTGTTCTGATCCTTGATGGTGTCGCTGGTAAATTTATCTTCCAGGCCTGACCAGTTCTGTTGCTCTACACTGCCGCCAATACGCCAGCCGTCACCTTTATACTGGGTGCCGACGACCCAGATTTCCGGCTGAAAGGAGTCTATCGTGGTAACCGCAAGCGCAAGCCCCGGATCGGGAATCGTCTGGTCGACAATGACGTTTGCGTCGATACTGGTGGAAGCCGATGATTCTGCCCGGTAAGCAAGGGCCGTTTCCCAGCCGCTCAACCAACAGCCGCTTTCAGGGCAGAAAGTTTTGCCCCAGTCGATGGAGGTACTGAGAATCGACTTTACAGAGGGTTCGGCATTGACTGACAGGCGCTCACGTCGTGTCTCACCGGCCAGGTTCGATAACGTATCCAGCTTGGCTGTGGCTTCGAGGGTGACTCTTGCCGAGATTCCGGCGTCAATACCTCGCCAGATGTTGGTGGCACCACCGATATTGAGGAACAGGGGTTCCCTGCCATACTCCATGAACTGGCCGCTTTCTGATGTGTTTGAACTGAAGGCCAGCAGTTCCTTGCCATACTTCTCTACTCCCGCGATGAAGCCAAAGTAAATGGGGTGCTTAAAACGGGTCAAGGAAGAAAGATTTGTTTTCATGCCGATGAGCACATGCTGACTCGGTGAGTCGGCGAGTACGTCGCCATCCCGCAGGGGGCCATCCGCTCTCAGTTCCTGTTCTGCATGAAGCAGGCCTAGGGTCAGCTCTCCCCGGGGATCTTTTGTCAGATAAGCCGGGTTATAGTAAGTGGCAGACACCTGATCGTTGAACATAGACAGGGATTGCGCTGTAGCCACGTCGGCTGCCATTACCCCGTAGGTGGTGCCGATGTTGCCCATGCTGGCCTGAGTGGGAAAAGAACCCCCAGCGGACAGAATTGCGATTGCAAGGCAAGAGGTAGGGCCCTTAGTAAAAAGGGGAGTCTTAGGCATTAATATGCTCCGTTTTCTCGTTATTGTTGTCAGTACATCTATACAGCGCTTGTTGAGGCGGTCAGATGCTGTTCAGCAAAAAAGCTTAGTTAAACTGTTTTTTCGGAACATTGGCCCTCTTGACGCCACAGATCGTCTTTAACGCAGCCAGGCTTTTTCGTGAGAAAGGTTTTGAAAGGACGTCGCTCAAGTAGATTGCCGAAGCGCTGCTTGTCGAGCTGATGCGCCGGGGAGTCGACCTGGTTACCGCAGAGGTCGAGTCGGCTTACGCCAGCTCGGACGACCCGGTTGAGCGTTTGCGTCTTTGTATCAACGCACATCTGCGAGCCCTGTTGTTAGATTCGGATGCGGTTTACGTGCTGTTGTTTGAATGGCGGGCGCTGGGCCCGGAGGCTAGTAAGGAAATCATCGAACTGCGTGACCAGTACGAGTCCCTGTGGGCCGGTATCCTCGAAACAATGATTGCGCAGGGCGTGGTCCGGAAGAATGTTGACGGCCGCTTGCTTCGCCTGATCGGCCTTGGGGCGCTCAACTGGGTTGCAACCTGGTTCGACCTGAACGGGGCCCACTCACTCGACGCGATTGGTGATTTGATCTGGCAGATCGCTATGGACGGTGTCATCAATAAAGGTGTCCAGGCATGATCTGGATTCGCCGGCATGGACGTACCAGTCAAAGCAACAGCGCTACCGCCAGCAGTCGCTCTGGCAGTGTCCCAGCGATCAGATCGGCAGTCAGTCGGATCAGTTATCGCTGCTGTCCGACAGGTAGGCGCCGTCCTCGTCATGGACTTCCTGGCCGGTCACCGGCGGGTTGAAGGCGCAGATCAGGCGCATGTCCTCGGTGCCACCGTACAGGGTGTGCTTGTCGTGGTTGTCCAGGGCGTAGAGGGTACCGTCGGTAATCTCGTGAACTTCACCCGTGGCGAGGTCCTTGATGCGCCCGTTACCGGCAACGCAGTAAACGGCTTCCAGGTGGTGCTTGTACCAGAAAGTGTGCTCGGAGCCTGCCTTGATGATGGTTTCGTGGAAGGAAAATCCCATTCCGTCCTTCTTGAGCAGCAGGCGGCGGCTGGTCCACTGCTTGTCGCTGACTTCACGCTCGGTACCAATGATGTCCTGAACTTTAACGATTTTCATGGGCGTATCTCATGGTTGGTTGGTCAGAATCGGGTGAAACAACTTTATAGTATAAACATTAGGCATCTATATATTTCAAGTGGCCCTTTCCTCCTGCCACTGGTCATACCCCTCTAGCGCTTCCCGGCTGTCATTGCCCGGTGTGGCCCGCTCCGCACGCCGCGAGAGGCTTAACGTACGCTATTTTCCGTTTCGTGAGGTGGCCCCTTGACACGTGCGTCACCGACTCTGCTGAATCGCGTTCTGCGACGATGGCGGGTGACGCATGGCCTCGCTGGCCGGCAGCGCCGGAGGCGTGGACCTCCGGCGCATCATCAGCGCCGGAACAAGGGCGGCCAGGAAGATCGCGCCGACGATAAAGAAGCTGTCCCGGTACCCCAGCATGTTGCCCTGGCTGTAGATCACGCGGCCAAGATAGTTCATCGCCCCGGCCTGGCGTATCGCCTCCGGCACGCCAGCCTGTGCAAACAAGCCGGTTACTTCGTGCAGCATAGCGGTCGTTGCACTGTTGCCTGCATGCTGTGCCGCCGTGAAGCTGTCTACGTAGAGCTGAGATCGCCGCTCCAGAGCGATGGAGAGCAGGTTGACACCAAACGCCCCGCCGAGTTGGCGCACGAAGTTGATGGCGCCGGAGCCCTGACTGAGTAGCGTCATGGGGAGCGCCTTGAGGGCGCCGGCGTTCAGGCTCGGCATGATGAAACCAAGGCCGATACGCCCCAGCATGATCCACCAGGCGAACAGCCAGAACGAGGTATTGGTATCCACGTTGCTCATAAGAAACGATGACAACGCGAAAATCACAAGCCCAAACATGACCGTGGCATAGGCGGGTGTCCTGTCAGTCAGCCGCCCCGCGATGGGGAAGACCAGGGCCAGAATCAGCCCCGCCGGCATTAGCAGCAGGCCCGAGCGGGTCGGCGTGTAGCCCTGGATCGTCTGGACGAACAGCGGGATCAGGAAGGTCGAACCGAAGATGCCTGCTCCGAAAATGAAGGCCACGACGGAGGCGCCCGCATAGACCCGGTTCGTGAAGAGCTTGAGATTGAGCATGGGTGCGGACGTGCGCAGCTCCCAGACGATGAAGCCGATGCCCGCGACCAGGGCGATGGCGAAGTCGCGCAGGATGGGGTCGGAGATCCAGCCGTCACGCTGCCCGTTCGACAACCCGTTGAGCAGGGTCACGAGAAACACCGTCATCAGTCCAAAGCCGATCCAGTCGAATTTGCGCGGCGGACCGGAGGTTGCGCGCCCCGGCATCAAGATCGCGGCCATAAACAGGCCGATGAAGCAGAAGGGCACGGCCATGAAGAAGACATAGCGCCAGCTGAAGCTGTCGACCATGATGCCGCCAAGCGTCGGGCCAAGCGCCGGGGCCAGCACCACGCCGATGCCGTAAATTCCCATGGCCGACCCGCGTTTCTCCGGCGGAAAGACCTGGAAGATCGTCTGCATGGCGAGCGGCTGGAGGATGCCGGCCGCGCCGCCTTGTAAAACACGGGCCAGGATCAGCACGCCCTCGGCGGGGGCGAGCCCACCCATGATGGAGGCGGCGATAAAGATGGTTATCGCCAACATAAAGGTCGCGCGCTGGCCGAGGGTATCGACCATCCAGGCATTGAGCAGCATGGTCCCGGTCATCGCGGCGAGGAAGCCGGTGGAGAGAAGTTGCGCCTTGTCCTGGCCCATGCCGAAAGCGCCCATGATATCCGGCAGGGCTACATTGACGATGGTGGCGGTCAGGATAGTGGCGATCGTGCCCATCATGACCGTCGCTGTGACCAGCCAGCGATAGGACGGGCCGAAACGGGCGAATAGCCCCTCGATACTGTCCGGCCGGGGCGCGCTAGTCATCGGCTCTCGCCTCCAGCTCCACCATCATACCCGGCTTGAGTTCGCCGCCGTCCTGCTGCACCGCGATGCGCACTGGCAGGCGCTGGGTGATCTTGGTGAAATTGCCGCTCGGGTTGGGGTTGGGCAGCAGGGCGAACTCGCTGGTGGCGGACTGCCCGACGCGCGTGACCCTGCCCTCAAAGCGCCGCCCCGGCAGGGCATCGACAGTGATCATCACGCTCTTTCCCGGCCGGAAGAAGCGGATGTCGGTCTCCTTGACGTTCGCTTCGACACGCACCCGCTCGGGATCATGCACCATCAGCAGGCGTTGGCCGGGGGTGACATATTCGCCCTTGTCCACAAATACCCGGTCCACCACGCCGTCGAATGGCATGACGATGGTGCGATCTTCCAGGTCGAGTTCGGCCTGGGCTTTTTGTGCACGTAGCCGCTGCTCCTCCGGGCCGAGTTCGGCGAGCTGGGTGCGCAGCACCGTGAGTTCCCCGCGCGCGGCTTCAGCCTCGGCCAGGGCGGCGCGGGCATTTTCCAGGTCCGCCTGGGCGCTCAATGTCTGCTGCTTTGCCGTCTCCAGCGCCGCCCGCGTCTGGTCCAGGCGCGCACGGTTGATGGCACCGCTCGGCGCCAGCTTCTCCGCCCGGTCATTCTCCTGTCTGGCAAGATCGAGTTGCGCTGCCGCTGCTGCCAACCTGGCCTCTGCCGCCCTCACCGCTGCCTGTTTGGCGGTAATGCGGCTCTGTGTCTGACGGTCGGTGAGTGCGATGCGCGCTTCGATCTCCTCGCGGCGGCGGGCAATCCCGGCGAGTTGCGCGTCAAGCGCCTCGACACGGAGACGGCTTTCCCGGTCGTCGATCCGGATCAAAACCCTGCCTCTCTGCGCGGCATCGCCATCGGTCACTTCAAGTACCGTCACCCAACCGGGAACCCGGCTGCTCATGGCAACAATGTCGGCGGCGACACGGGCATCCGTCACAACGACATGGGTGAGCTGCTGATACAGCCACCAGCCGCCACCTCCGAGAACGATCAGCGTCGCCAGGATCGCGCCATACCATCGCCATGGCCGAGGGCGGGCAGGAGGTAAAGCCGTCTCTGACTCAGCCTCCCTCTTCTTGTCGGGGGCGGTGCGTAGATCGGTTTCCTGATCGTCGTCCTGGTGTTCCCGGTGGGTCATATGCTGGTTCACGCTCTAGCTCTCATCAGTTTTTGTCCACAGGCTGCATCGCCCTTGGGGTGCCGCCCAGCTTGTCGGCGATCTTCTCGAAGACCTTCAGACAGGTCGCCACCTCGGCATGGGACAGGTCGGATAAGATTTCCGCCCGCACCGCCGCTGTGGTAGCTTCGATCCGTTCCAGAACAGGGGCAGCCTCCGCACGCAGGTGAACCGATTTGGTGCGCCGGTCGGCGGCTTCCGTGCGGCGTTCGATCAGCCCCTCCGCTTCCAGCCGGTCCAGCGCGCGTACCAGGGTCGGCCCCCGCACCCCGACCGCCTCGGCCAATTCACGCTGGGTTGCCGCCTGGGGCAGGCGAGAGAGATGTAACAGGGTCAACCAGCGGGACTCGGTGAGGCCAAAGGTGGCCAGCCGCCGGTCGATTTCGGCGCGCCACAGCCGGGCGACCAGCCCGAGGCGAAGGCCGAATTGTTCCTGATCGTGAAGTGGCTTCGTCATCTCATTGCCTGCATCATTATGTAGCTGTACTATAATCAATAGATAGCTAAGTATCAAATGGCGAGGGATGTAGCCCCGAAGGCAGCACTGTCTAGAGCAGAGGACCGGGAAAGGCGTTCCATCCCGATCACAGAAAGGAGCACCACGATGTACAGGACGATCCTCCTAGCCTATGACGGCAGCCGGCAAGGCCGTGAGGCGCTGGACCAGGGGGCCGAGCTGGCTTCGCTTTGCCAGGCTCGTGTCTATCTCCTCGCCGTCGTCACCCATGAACTGGGTGTCGCGCTCGCTGAAGCGGCGGCACCCTCAGACCTGCCGGAGCGAGAATATCAGGAAGTGCGCCGCGTGCTGACGGAGGGCGCGGAAGCGCTGCGGCGGGCGGGGCTTTCCGTCGACACGCGCCTCGCTGCGGGCAACCCCGCCGAGGAGATCGGCCGAATGGCGCACGAGGTCGGCGCGGATCTGGTCGTGGTCGGTCACCGTGAACAGAGCGCGATGGCCCGGTGGTGGCACGGCTCCGTCGGCGCTTCGCTGCTCGCCCACGCGCCATGCAGCCTGCTGGTGGCCGTTGCGGACCGGTAGTTGTCAAGGAATATGTCGCAGGGTCTTCATCAAGGTCTTCGCCGGCTAGGCTGAGGAGAAAGCCCTTGATTCAGGTGTTAATCGGTTGGCGGCCACTGCTGCGCAGCATGTAACACGCGCAGTATTCGTACCGTCAAGGCATCCTCCTGGTACACGAGGATATAGTTCGACCAGGCGACGAGTTCCCGGGTCCCTTCAACCCGACCAGGGCGGCCTATTGTGGGGAACTCCGGCAGCTTTTCAGCTTTCATCTCGATATCATCTTTTACGCGCTGTGCTGCATCGGGATTGTCATCAGAGATGTAATCGACAATCCCTAGCAGATCGGTACGAGCCAGTTCCAGCCATTCCAGTTCAGGCACGGCGACGCTTTCTGTCGATCAACGCTTGTGCCTCATCCATTACCTGTTGATGAGGAACGGTAGGTCGGGCATCAGCCAGGGCCTCTTTCACTTTATCGCGGAACCAGGCGTCATGGGCTTCCGGATCAGCCGTTAACCCAACGGGCAATCCGCCCTCTTTGGTTACGCGGGTTAGAAGGATGCGGACGGCATCTGATACCGTCAAGCCGAAGCTGGCGAGCTTTTCCGCTGCATCAGCCTTCAGCTCGTCGTCCACACGAACGTGCAGCATTGAAGTGTGAGCCATGATGAATTCTCCGTTTGTCATGCGTAACTCTACTTTGTATCTCAAATGCGATACAGTCAAGCTGTAGATATTAGCAAAATCACTGCGTTTGGTCAGATGCCAGTATTTTATAGATTGTTGACCGGCCTATCTTTAACCTCCTGGCGATCTCCGTAGCCCCCACTCCCTGGCTGTGCAGGGCACGGACTCTATCCTTGTCCACCCTGGGTTTACGGCCAAACTTGACCCCTTTGGCCTTGGCCTCCAGGCGGCCCTCGTTGGTGCGTTCCAGTATGCGCTGACGCTCGGGCTTGGGCCACGGCCGACAGGATGGTGACTACCATCTTGCCCATGATCCCCTCGGTGCTGATCCCATCGTCGAGGAACCGGATAGCCACACCCATGTTGTCGAACTCTTTGATGAGCTGGCCCGGAGTTGCGTCAATACAAGATCGAATAGCACTGGGATGACATTATTCACATTGCCGGTTCGCTCAAACTGGGGACCGTGCAGGCCTCCGTGGGATGCGCTGGAAGCGTAACTGGAAGCGTTTTACCCCAAAGGCGGTGGGCCGGGGGCGCCCACCCATGGGCCTGGGACGAATGTTGCGGCTGTATGTTAGTGGCCCCAACAGTGCTTTGGCTTCTCGGACCAAGGCATCGAGGATGCGATTTACGACAATCAGGCGATCCGGCGTTTCGTTGGCATTGACCTTGGCCGGGAGTCAGCACCGGATGCGACCACCTTGCTCAAGTGTCGCCGATTGCTGGAGCGCGAAGGGCTCACCGGCAAGCTGTTTGAGGCGATCAACGCTCATCTGGCTGGGCAGGGGCTGATGCTACGCGAGGGCACCGTGGTGGACGCGACGCTGCTTGCCGCATCGCCGTCCACGAAAAACCGGGCCAGAAAACGCGATCCGGAAATGCACCAGGCTCGCAGCCTGCTTCACGGCGAAGAAACAGACGTTATGTACCTGTGCTGGGTTGTGTCAGCCAGCGGTTAAGCTAACATCCGGCACAAGCTGATTTTTCTTCTGCTGGCATTGAGCCTGCTGGGGTCCGGATTTGCAGCATTGCCAACACCTGGATCAGCCTGACCGCTGCCAATTGAGAAGACGCGATGAAAAGATATCCTTACGGTTTTTCAGCAGCCTGGGCGCTTACGCTGATGTTCGCGATGGCCAGCCCCACGGTGGCAGCTCAGGCTGCACCGGATGAACAGAAAGAAACCGTTAACTGTGCGTTGATCCGGGACGGCATCCAGCGACTTGCCTGCTATGACGCCCAGAATGACCCCATTGCCGCCAGAAAAGCGGCGGACGAAGACACGTTACAGCAGGCGGATGAGGAAGCCGCTATTCCGGTGGCTGATGATGCCCGGCGGGAGCAGATCGTCAGCGATGCTCTTGAGGACGACTCAGACACCGGTCTGATGACAGCCCTGGTGGATAATTACCTGACCGCGGAGAAGGCAATTTTTTCATTCACCGGCAGTTTTGTGACCCACCGCCCCAACTACATCCTGCCATTCACCTATGTGGACGACCCTAACCCAAGGCCCACCAGCCCGAGACTGGGCCCCGCCGGCTATGACTTCGCTCTGGAAGAGGAAGAGGCGAAATACCAGATCAGTTTCAAGATTCCACTGCTGACTGGCATTTTTGATGATCGAACCACCTTCTGGTTTGGCTATACCCAGCAGTCCTACTGGCAGGTGTACAACACCAAAGACTCCGCTCCCTTCCGTGAAACCAACTACGAGCCCGAGATTTTCTTCCGGCACCGGCTGGACTGGGATCTTGGGCCTGGCACTCTGAGTGCGGTGTCTCTGAGCTTCAATCACCAGTCTAACGGTCAATCAGAACCCCGGTCGCGCAGCTGGAACCGGATCATGGGCACCGCGGCTTACAGCTATGACCGCTGGCTGTTTATGGTTAACCCCTGGTTCCGGCTGCCGGAGAGTGGCAGCGATGACGACAACTCGGATATCGAGAAGTATCTCGGACATGGTAGTTACCACGCGGTTTACAAGCTGACAGAGGACCGCACGTTCTCGCTGAAGCTTTTGAACAATATGCGTTCTACCAATCGGACGTCGGTGGAGTTCGGGTACAGTTTCCCGATGGGGGATACGATGAAGGGCTTTTTCCAGTACTACAACGGGTATGGGGAGAGTCTGATTGATTATAACGAGCGTATCGAGCGGTTTGGCGTGGGGATTCTGCTGAATAACTGGTTCTAGTCGGAGTGTGCCCGGCGCAACTCCACGCTGCCATGCATCAGGTCCGTCAGGCCATGGTGCTGAGTGTTCGCCGGAAGCGGGTCAGGGCCAAGGCAAAAAGGGTACTCCCGATAACGGCGATGGCCAGGAATTGCGGCCACACGGTGGCGAGGCCCGCGCTACGATACAGAATGGCCTGGGCCAGCATTACAAAGTGGGTGTTGGGCGCGGCGAGCATGATGTACTGGACGGCCTCCGGCATGCTCTCGCGCGGCGTCGAGCCCCCGGAGAGCATCTGCAGCGGCAGCAGCACCAGCATCAGCAGCAAGGCAAACTGCGGCATGGACCGGGCGACGGTGCCCAGGAAGATGCCCATCGAGGTGGTCGCGAACAAATGCAGCGCAGTCCCGACCAGGAACAACGCGAGCGAGCCTTCGATGGGCACGGACAGCCAACCCTGCACCACCGCAGTCAGTGCGAAGGCGGTGGCGGCAAGGACGACCAGCGCCATCGCCCATACCTTGCTGCTCATGATCTCGAAAGGCGTGACCGGCATGACCAGCAGATGCTCGACGGTGCCGTGCTCGCGCTCACGGATGAGCGCCGCGCCGGTGAGGACGATGGAGAGCATGGTCACGTTATTGATGACCTGCATGATGGCGCCGAACCACGACTTGTTGAGCTGGGGATTGAAGCGCATCCGCAGCGCCAGATCGACCGGCAACTCCGGAACCTCGCGATAACGCTGCGCGAAGGCGCGCACCTCGTCGGTGACGATGGTCTGGATATAGCCGCTGCCGGTAAATGCCTGGCTCATGCGCGTGGCATCGACGTTGAGCTGGACCGTGGGCCGCTGCCCTGCCAGCAGGTCACGCTGGAAGTTGGGCGGGATGTCAAGAGCGAAGGTGTCGAGGCCGGCATCCATGCGGGCGTCCATCTCGGCCTGCTCGATCACCTCGGGGAGAACAAAGTACGGCGGGTAAAAGGCGCTGACGATGCGCCAGGACAGCGGCGAGCGATCCTCATTCACCACCGCGATCGGCGCCTTGTTGAGGGTCTCCGGCATGGCCGTGGCCGCCGTGTAGACGGAAACGGTGAAGGCGTAGACGATCAGCACCAGCATGATCGGGTCGCGGACAAGGCTGCGCAGCTCCTTGACACCGAGATGGCAAATATTGGCAAGGCGCATAGACTATCGCTCCTGCTTCTTGAGCAGCGCGGCGGACAGCCCGATCAGGACCGGCACGGCCAGCGCCAGTGGGAGAAAGGCGCCATGCAGGTCGGAGAAGTTGAGGGCCTTCGAGAAGGTGCCGCGCGCGATCGTCAGGAAATGCGTGGTCGGATAGACCTCGCCGATCAGCCGGCCCATCCCTTCCAGGGACGAGACCGGGTCGATCATGCCGGAGAAGTTCGCCGCCGGCAGGATGGTGAGCACTGCCGTGCCGAAGATCGCCGCGATCTGGCTGCGCATGAAGGTGGAGATCAGCAGCCCCACGGCCGTGGCGGCACCAATATAGAGCAGCGCACCCACCGCCAACGTCAGGAAGCTGCCCTTCAGCGGCACGCCGAAGACGGTCACCGCGAGCAGCGTGAGCAGCAGGAAGCTCAGGAAGGACAGGACCACGTAAGGGAACTGCTTGCCGAGCAGGAACTCGAGCCGCGTAGTGGGCGTGACGTAGAAGTTGGTGATCGAGCCGAGCTCCTTCTCGCGCACCACGCTGAGCGCCGCGAGCATGGCCGGGATCAGCATGAGCAGCAGCGGGATCACCGCCGGTACCATTGCCACCAGGCTCTTGACGTCCGGGTTATAGCGGAACCGGGTCTCGATATTGACGAGCCCCGCCAAAGCCTCGCCGTAGCCGGCCTCGCGCGCCTTGGTCGCCAGCCAGTGGGCATGAATCCCCTGCACATAGCCGCGGACGGTCTCGCCCCGTGTCGGCATGGCGCCGTCGATCCAGGCGCCGATCTCGACCCGCCGGCCCCGGGCGATGTCGCGCGCGAAGCCCGGCGGGATCTCGATCGCCAGACTGATGTCGCCTTCGCGCATTCGCCGGTCAAGATCGGCATAATCGGTGATCGGCGGCCGCTCGACGAAGTACCGGGAGCCGGTGAGGTTGAGCGTATAGTCGCGGCTGACGGTGGTCTGGTCGCGATCCAGCACCGCGAAGGTGAGATCCTCGACATCGAGGCTGATCCCATAGCCCATCACGAACATGAGGATGACGCTGCCGAGCAGCGCCAGCGTCAGCCGGATGGGATCGCGGCGCAGCTCCAACCCTTCGCGCCGGGCGTGGCTGATCATGCGCCGGGGATCGAACATGCGCCGCCAGCCCTGGGGTTCGCCATGGCCTGCCGACGCGTTAACCGTATCGAGCGACGCTGTTTGCTCCTCTCCGCCTTCGCCCTCCCCCGACGCCTCCTCCAGATGCGCGACGAATGCCTCTTCCAGGGTCTCTGCGCCCCGCTGCTGCACGATATTCGCCGGCGTGTCGGTGACCAGCACCCGGCCCGCATGCATCAGCGAGATGCGGTCGCAGCGCTCGGCCTCGTTCATGAAGTGAGTGGAGATGAAGATGGTCACGCCGTCGCGGCGCGACAGCTCGACCAGCCTGCGCCAGAAGGCGTCGCGCGCCACCGGGTCGACACCTGAGGTAGGCTCGTCGAGGATCAGCATCTCGGGCTTGTGGATCATGGCCACCGCCAGCGACAGGCGCTGGCGGTGGCCGAGGGGCAGCTGGCCCGGCAGGCTGTCGATCACAGCCGAAAGATCGAAGCGTTCAACCATGTCGTCCACGCGCCCTGAAACCTCGGCAACGGGCACGTGAAACAGCCGGGCATGCAACTCCAGATTCTGCCGCACCGTCAGCTCGGTATAGAGCGAGAAAAACTGGGACATGTAGCCGACGCGGCGACGAGTCGCGAGGTCGTGCGGGTCCACCTCGTGTCCGAACAGCCAGGCCCGGCCTTCGCTCGGCGGCAGGAGGCCAGTCAGCATCTTCATGGTCGTGGTTTTGCCGCAGCCGTTGGAGCCGAGAAAACCGAAGATCTCACCCCGTGGGACACGCAGGTTCACATGATCGACCGCGGTGAACTCGCCGAAGCGCATGGTCAGGTCCCGGGCCTCGATGGCGGCATCGCCATCGTCTTCCGGCCGCGGCGGAATCTCGACCGCCCGATAATCCCGGCGCTTGTCTTCCGGCAGCAGCCGGATGAAGGCTGCCTCCAGCGACTCCGCCCCCGTGCTGTGCAGCAGGCCTTCGGGCGTATCGCTGGCCAGCACCCGCCCATCGTCCATCGCCGCCAGCCAGTCGAAACGCGCCGCCTCCTCCATATAGGCCGTGGCCACCAGCACGCTCATGCCCGGCCGGGAACGACGGATGCCGGCGATCAACCCCCAGAACTGGCGTCGTGAGAGGGGGTCGACACCGGTGGTCGGCTCGTCGAGGATGAGCAGGTCCGGGTCGTGGATCAGCGCGCAGCAGAGGCCGAGCTTCTGCTTCATCCCCCCGGACAGCTTGCCCGCCGCCCGATCGAGAAACGGCTTGAGCCCGGTGGCCCCGGTCAGCGCCTCGATGCGGCGCTCCCGTTCGCCGCCGTCATGCCCGAACAGGCGCCCGAAGAAGTCGAGGTTCTCGAATACCGTGAGTGTCGGATAGAGGTTCCGTCCCAGGCCCTGCGGCATGTAGGCGATACGCGGGCCGACTCGGCGGCGATGGCGCGCATCGGCCATATCGCCGCCGAGCACTGCGACCTGTCCCGTCTGGACCGCGCGGGCGCCTGCGATCAGCGCCAACAGACTTGACTTGCCGACCCCGTCCGGGCCGATCAACCCGGCCATGCAGTTCGCCGGGATGTCGATAGTGACCTCGTCGAGGGCACGCGCCTTGCCGTAGCGCAGGGACACATTCCGCAGGCGGGCAACCGGCGCGGCAGCCCCCCCGCCATCCTCGATCTGTGCATGCTCCCCCCGGCTCATTGCGGCAGTCTCGTCTGCAGTTCAGGCGGCCAATCCACCCGCGGGTCGAGCCGCACATAGGCCATGCCCGGCAGGCCGGTCTTGACCTGGAGGAGGTGCTCTCTGAGCAGGTCCGGGGCAATCCGCGCCTTGATGCGGAACATCAGCTTCTGGCGCTCTTCTTGCGTCTCCACCGTCTTGGGCGTGAACTGTGCGACGTCCGCGACGAAGGAGATTTCGACCGGGACCACGTATTGTGGAGCGGCGTCGAGCACGAGCCGCGCCTCGGCCCCGAGCGCGACCCGCCCGGCCTGTTCCGTCGGCAGGAAGAAGGTCATGTACACATCGGTGAGATCGACCATGTTCAGCACCACGCCGCCCGGGGAGAGAACCTCGCCGGGCTGAGCGACGCGGTACTGGACGCGCCCGTCACGCGGCGATTTCAGCACGCTGTCGTCGATATCCGCCTGAATGCGCTGGAGGGTGGCCCGCGCCGCTTCCACCGAGGCCTCCGCGGCAATGACATCCGACCTGGCCCGCCCTATGGCGGCTTGCGCGGCCGCCGCCTGCGCCTCCGCGGCACCGACCGCAGCCTTCGCCGCCGCGGCCGCGGCACGGTCGTCATCGAGCTGCGCCTCGGAGGCGGCATTTTTTGAGGCGAGCTCCCGGGTACGGACAAGCCGTTTTTGCGCGGCGTCGAGCTCGGCCTTCCTCTGGGCTATAAACGCCTCGGCGGCCTGCCTCTCGGCCTCGCGCTGGGTCACCAGGCTTTGCGCGGTCTCGATGCCGATGAGCGCCCGTTGCAACTGCGCCTCGGCCTCCCGGAGCTGCGCTTCCAGGACGGCCGTGTCCATTTTCGCCAAGACCTGGCCGGCGCGGACGAAGTCGCCCTCGTTGACCAGGATCTCCCGGATCCGGCCTGCGGTCCTGGCCGCGATATCGATCTCAACCGCCTCGATCCGACCGTTTCCGGCGGCGAATCCGTCGGGCAAGTCCTGCGGTTGAAAATGCCACCCGGCCCAAACGCCCAGCCCAATGACAATCGCAGCGGGGACGCCTCGAATACCTGCTTTCATGAACTTTTTCACGTCTTGGATTGCTCCACGCCAGTTGGCTCACTCATTCTTGATCATTGAATTGAGACTGAGCGAGATCTTTGTAGACCCACATCTGAAGCTGTACCTTACGCACGAACCACAGCAATTAGGCTGACCCACATCATTTTTGTCGACAAACAAATATCCGGGCGAGATTCCCAGTTTCCCTATTATCCCAGTTTATAATCATGGGTAGTAACTACGCGGACTGCTCAGAGATAGAGTTTCTATCCATGGGTAGTAAAATGGGTAGTATTGAGCGGCGATGGCTGTGAAAAATACACCAAGCAACTGTTTATAAATGCTTTTTAATTTTTATTCGTCGAGCAGGTGCAGAACCTGGAGTGATTGACGGGCCGGGTTGAGCCGGCCCGCTTTGTTTTACTCCGCCGGTTTGATAGCCAGCAAATCCGTCCGCAAATGAGTTAGTACCTTCTCGGCGGTATTGCCGATCACCCTGGCGGCCAGTCCGGTCTTGCCGGTGGTGCCGATCACTATCATGTCGGCCTTGATTTTGTTGGCCACGCTGGGGATCACCTTCTGGGCCGGCCCGGATGCGATATGAACCTGCTCTGGCGCCAGGTGCCAGGTGTTACACAGGTGTTCAATGTGGGGCTTCAATGCCGCCTCCCGTTTGCGGGCGTGGGCAACCGGGTCGATGATGTCCAGGTCTGCCAGAATCACCGAGGTATGCAGGGCGTGCACCAGGTGCAGCTCCGTGCCCAGGGCTTTGGCCAGGTGCCAGGCCTGGTCGATAATCCGGTTGTTGAGGGCTTTTTTGACCGTTTTATCTGAGCTCAGGTCCACCGCAGCCAGGATCGGCCGGGCCTTGTTCCATTTCTGCTCGGCCACCAGCATCACCGGCGCCGGGCATTCCCGCAGCAGGTGCCAGTCCGTCGGGGTGTACAGGAAGGTTTCCGAGCGGTTTCCGGTTTTGACCACGGCGCCGATTTTCTCTTTCTGGCACTGGGCAATGACCCACAGGTGAATCTGCTTTTCCCAGACGGTTCGTGCGCTGATCTTCAGGTCGTTGCAGTCGGCCAGCGCCAGCATCTGTTCCAGCCATTTCTGGCGATGGTCCATCAGCGCCTTCTTGGCCCGGTTCTGTACCTCCGGATCGCCCGGCAGGGCGTCCAGGTAGTCATGCACGAACGCCACCACTTCCACACTGGCACCGGTTGCCCGGGCCAGTTCAACACCGCGGGTCAGTGCGGTCTGGTCTTTGTGTTGGGGGTCCATGATGATCAGCAGTTTGTCCATGTCGGTATCCGTCAGCTAACGTGGAATTTGTTCCAATACTATCAGCAGAAAGTCACCCGGGGTGCGGAGATAAGTCAAACCCCGTATAATTTGCCGCTTTCTGGCCATCCGTAGTGGTCGCAAACTGTTGTTCAGGAGTCATCACGCCATGAGTCAGGCCGGTGAGCAGGGTACCCTGTTTGTGATTTCCGCCCCTTCGGGCGCGGGTAAAACCAGCCTTGTGTCGGAAATGCTCCGCCAGGATTCCCGGCTGGGGGTTTCGGTGTCTCACACAACCCGCCCGATGAGGGAAGGTGAGCAGGAGGGGGTGAACTATCACTTCGTCAGCCGGGACGAGTTCGAGGCGATGATTGCCCGGGGTGACTTCCTGGAACATGCAGACGTTTTCGGCAACTACTATGGCACCTCGCAAGTATGGGTGCGGGAAACCCTGGCCACCGGGCAGGACGTCATTCTGGAAATCGACTGGCAGGGTGCCGAACAGGTGCGCCGGCTGATTCCTGAATGTGTGAGCATCTTTATTGTTCCGCCGTCGGCCGAGGTTCTGCGCCAGCGCCTGGTTGGCCGTGGTACAGATGCGCCAGACGTGGTGGAGCGCCGGCTTGCGGAGGCAGAAGAGGAGTGTCGCCACGCGGTAGAGTTCGATTACCTGGTGGTGAACGACGATTTCAGTGTGGCGCTGGCTGATCTTCTGGCGATTGCGCGCAGCCACCGGCTGAAGATGGGCGTGCAGCAAGTTCGCCACGCCAGCCTGCTGTCGGGATTGTCTGGCCGCAGCTGATTGGCGTGCCGGCATGCATAGTGGCTTCCACTGTATACAAATTGAGCCGGTGCCAGTAAACTACGCTGTCTGCTAAATCAGTGATTCTTTTTGTTCGGGGAAGATAATGGCACGAGTTACCGTTGAAGATTGTCTGGAAAACGTAGATAACCGCTTCCAGCTGGTTATGCTGGCCACCAAGCGCGCCCGCCAGATTGCCACCAAGGGTGCTGAGCCGATGGTGCCGGAAGAGAACGACAAGCCCACGGTTATCGCCCTGCGCGAGATTGCCGAAGGCAAAGTGACTCGCGATCTGCTGACCGAAGACGACGAAGACTAAAATGCCCGCTTGCGGTTGTGCGTAGAATTACTGCCAACCGTTAAGAAGCATTGAAATCTGACCGCGCGGTTTTATAGTGTATCTATAGAAATCCGCCGGAAGGACAACAAAAAAGCCCGGATGCATGCATTCGGGCTTTTTTGTCCCCGGTTTTCAGTGAAACATTGGAGGCGCGGTGTCGGTAGAGCCAACGGTTGAACATCTGGCCAGAGAGCTTAGCTCGTATCTGGATACCAATCGCATCAATCAGGTGCGACGGGCCTATTATTACGCCGAACAGGCCCACGAAGGGCAGATGCGCAAAAGCGGCGACCGTTACATCACCCACCCCCTGGCCGTAGCCGGCATCCTTGCCAACCTGAGGCTGGACCATCAGAGCCTGATGGCAGCCATGCTGCACGACGTTATCGAAGACACCGGTATTCCGAAAGACGCCCTGAGCGAACAGTTCGGTGAAGACGTGGCCGAACTGGTTGACGGCGTATCGAAACTGACCCAGATTGAATTCCGCTCCCGCGCCGAAGCCCAGGCCGAGAACTTCCAGAAAATGACCCTGGCCATGGCCAAGGACATCCGGGTGATCCTGGTAAAACTGGCAGACCGCCTGCACAACATGCGCACCCTGGGCCCCATGCCCTACGAAAAACGCCAGCGCATTGCCACTGAAACCCTCGATATCTACGCCCCCATTGCCAACCGCCTGGGTATGCATTCGATTTCTACCGAGCTGGAAGACCTGGGCTTTTCCTCTCTGTATCCGATGCGCTCCAAGTACATCTCGAAAGCGGTGGCCAAGCTGCGGGGCAGCCACAAGGAAATTATCGACGATATCCGGGGTAAACTGCAGGAAAAGCTGGAAGAGCGCGGCCTGCCGGGCCGGATACTGGGCCGGGAAAAACACCTGAACTCCATCTACAACAAGATGAAGTTCAAGCAGAAATCTTTCCATGAAATCATGGATGTGTACGCCTTCCGCATCATCACCGATACGGAAGACGACTGTTACCGGATCCTGGGCGCCGTACACAGCCTGTACAAGCCCCTGCCGGGCCGTTTCAAAGACTACATAGCCATGCCCAAGGCGAACGGCTACCAGTCGCTGCATACGACGTTGTTCGGCATGCATGTGAACATTGAAATCCAGATCCGTACCGAGGAAATGGAGCACATCGCCAACAATGGTATTGCTGCCCACTGGATGTACAAGAACGAGGAATCCGGCGTTACCAACATCAACCAGTCCCGTGTGGACCGCTGGGTGAAAGGGTTGATGGAAATGCGCGAGCGGGCCGACGACTCCATGGAGTTCATCGAACACGTGAAGGTCGACCTGTTCCCGGACGAAATCTACGTGTTTACTCCCAAGGGCCGGATTATGGAGCTGCCCAGCGGGGCAACGCCGGTGGATTTCGCCTACGCCATTCATACTGATATCGGCAACGCCACGGTGGCCTGTCGTGTTAACCGCAACCTGGCGTCCCTGAGCCAGCCCCTGCAAAGCGGCCAGACGGTAGAAGTCATTACTGCACCGGGCGCCCGGCCGAATCCGGCCTGGCTCAGCTTTGTGGTAACCGGCAAGGCTCGCAGCAGCATTCGCCACGTACTCAAAACCCGCAAGCGGGCAGAATCCCTGGAGCTGGGCCGTACCCTGCTCAAGCGTTCCCTGAAAGGCTTTGGCGCCAAGCTTTCGGACATTACCGAAGTCCAGCGCCAGGCTGTGGTCAGCCATAACCAGGTGAACAGTTTTGATGACCTGGTCAGTGACATCGGCCTGGGTAATCGCATGGCTTACCTGGTGGCGCGGCAGCTGGTCAGTGGCGGTGAAGGGCTGGAAACCACCGCCAACCTGGAAAACGCCCCGGCCGAAAAGCAGGGCGCGGTGACTATTCGCGGAACCGAAGGCATGCTGGTGCGCTTTGCCAGTTGCTGCAAACCCATTCCGGGTGATCCGGTCGTGGGTATTATGGATTCCGGGAACGGGATGGTCATCCACTCCGACACCTGCTCCAGCCTGCCGGAAGACGACGAAGGGCGCGCCCGTCTGACCCACCTGAAGTGGGCCAAGGACATCACCGATGAATTCTCGGTAGAGCTGCGGGTAGAACTGGAGCGCCAGCGCGGTGTGATTGCCGAAGTGGCCAACGCCGTAGCCATGGCCGACGGCAATATCGAACGCATCAATGTGGAAGACCAGAATGCCAGGTTCGGCATTGTCAGCCTGGTGGTGCACGTGAATGGTCGCCGGCACCTGGCCCGGGTGATGCGCCGGGTGCGCAATATCCGTGCGGTTACTCACATCAGCCGGGTTCGCCACTGAGTGCGACTTTAGCGTGGTTGACAGTCGCCACGCTGAAGGGAGAGGATTGGCGTTTTGAACGAGAGGAAAACGCAGGTCATGACCAATAAATCTGTTATCCAGACCGAAAACGCCCCGCAGGCGATTGGTACCTACTCCCAGGCAGTCAAAGCCGGAGATACCGTGTATCTGTCTGGCCAGATTCCCCTGGACCCTGAAACCATGGAAGTGGTGCCCGGTGACTTTGCCGCCAAGACCCGTCAGGTGTTCGAAAACCTGAAGGCTGTGTGCGAAGCCTCTGGTGGTGAACTGAAAGACATCGTAAAACTGAACATCTACATGACCGACCTGGCCAACTTCGCCACGGTGAACGAGATCATGGCCACCTACTTCCAGGAGCCGTACCCGGCCCGCGCCGCCGTAGGCGTGGCAGCGCTGCCGAAAGGCGTGCCGGTGGAAATGGAAGCGGTAATGGTGCTCAGCTGAGGTTGTTGATCATCTCCCGGTATCCCGCCTTGTAGTCGGGGTACCGGAACTCGAAACCGCTGGCCAGCAACCGCTGGTTGTTACACCGCTTACTCCCCGCACGTCCGCCCTTACGGGCACCCTCTACCGGATCTTTGCACGGCACCTGCTGCCGAACCCAGTCCACCACCTCATCCAGCCGCACCGGCTCGCAATCGCTGGCGATATACAGGTTTTCCAGCTCGTGGCCCTGCAATGCCTGCTGGGTCAGGTAGGCGATGGCCCCAGCGGCATCCTGTTCGTGAATCCGGTTGCTGAACGGTGCCGGTGGTTGCGGGTTCATCCGGCCTTCCAGAACTTCTTCCAGGAACCGCTGGCGGGTAGGGCCGTAGATGCCGCTGAAGCGCACCACGGTAGCCGGGTGAATACTGTTCAGGGCCGTTTGCTCGCCCTGCAGAATGTGCTGGCCGGTAAACCGGTCCGGTTCGGCGGGGCTGGTTTCATCCACCCAGCTGTCATCGTCCTGGGCGTACACGCTGGTGCTGCTGATGAAGAACAGGCGGGTCAGCGGATTGTTGCCGATGGCGTCCAGCAGGTTCTGCAGGCCAGCGACATAGGCGTTGTGGTAGCCCTCGCCATCATAGCTTGAAGGTGTCAGGCAGTAGATCACAATGTCCAGGTTGTCCGGCAGCTTGCCTTGCAGGGTTTCCGGCCGGGTGAGGTCTGCGCCGATCCCGGTAATTCCCGCCGGAACCTTGTCCGGATTGCGGCGTAAACCGTACACCTGGCCGGCGCCGGTCAGGGCCAGGGCAATGTCGCCACCAAGCTTGCCGCAGCCGGCCACCAGAATTCGTGCAGATGGGTTGCGATCTGTCATTGCCATAGACAATTTCAATCCTTATGCTTTGGCTGATAAAGTATGTGAAACTTCGACCTGATCGATCCGACCGGAGCTCACCATGACACTCACCGAGTTACGATACGTTGTTACGCTTGCCCGGGAAAGGCATTTTGGCCGCGCGGCCGAGCGTTGTCACGTCAGCCAGCCCACCCTCAGTGTGGCGGTCAAGAAGCTGGAAGACGAACTCGGTATTCCCCTGTTCGAACGCAGCAAAAGCAGCATCCGGGTAACCGAAACCGGGCAGCGCATCATCGAGCAGGCCCAGCGGGTGCTGGACCAGGTGGGCGTGATCAAAGACATGGCCCAGGACGGCAAAAACCAGCTGAACTCACCGCTGAAAGTGGGGGCCATCTACACCATCGGCCCCTACCTGTTCCCGCACCTGCTGCCGGAACTGCGCCGGGCGGCGCCGGAAATGCCGTTGTATATCGAAGAGAACTACACCGCCAACCTGCGCCAGAAGCTTCGCCATTCAGACCTGGACGCCATTATCATCGCCTTGCCGTTCGAAGAGCCGGAAGTGGTCACCATGCCGCTGTACGACGAACCCTTCGTGGTATTGCTGCCGGCGGATCATCCGCTCACCGCAAAAGACGAGATAACCGCAGACGAATTGTCTCGTGAGCAATTGCTTCTTCTGGGCCCGGGCCACTGCTTCCGGGACCAGGTACTGGAATCCTGCCCGCCGCTGGTGGATGCCATTACCAAGCGGGCAGATGGTGACAAACCGGACCTGGTGACCGAAGGTAGCTCCCTGGAGACCATCCGCCACATGGTGGCATCCGGCCTTGGTATTACCGTGTTGCCGCTGTCTGCGGCCACCGGAATGAAATACCACGAAGATATCCTGGCGGTTCGCCCGTTTGCCGCGCCGGTGCCTTTCCGGACCGTGGCTTTGGCCTGGCGGGTAACCTTCCCGCGGCCCAAGGCCATTGATGTGCTGTCGCTGGCGGCCAGCCAGTGCCGGGTGATCGAAAAAGCCAAAACCGAAACGCCGGCGGTTGCCAAAGGCGCCTGAGTGCCACTATGACGTCACTGGAAGACATCTCCGTTACCCAGCTCAAGGGCGTAGGAAACGCCCTGGCCGGAACATTGGCAAAACTCGGCATCCATTCCGTACAGGACCTGCTGTTCCACCTGCCTCATCGCTATGAAGACCGCACCCGGGTAATCCCCATGGGCAGCCTGCGCATTGGCGATGTTGCGGTGGTGGAAGGTGAGGTCATGAAAACCGACCTGGTCATGGGCCGGCGCCGTAGCCTGCAGGTGACCCTGAGGGACAACAGCGGTTTTCTGGTGATGCGGTTTTTCCACTTCAATGCCGCCCAGCGTAACCAGCTGACCGAAGGCGCCCGGGTACGTTGCTTTGGCGAAGTCCGCCCGGGCCGCGCCGGTTACGAGTTTTACCATCCCGAATACCAGGTGAACCCGCCGCCCATGCCGGCGGGTGACGAAGCCACGCTTACCCCGGTGTATCCGCTCACCGAAGGCATACAGCAGCCCCGGGTGCGCGGGCTGTGCCAGCAGGCGCTGCAGTACCTGGACCGTTACCCCATCAAAGACTGGTTGCCACCGGAACTGCTGGCGGACTACCAGCTGCCGGGCATTACCGAAGCCGTAAAACTGGTCCATAAGCCCCCGGCCGGTGCCCCGGTACCCCAGTTGGTGGAAGGCCGGCACCCGGCCCAGCAGCGGCTGGTGATGGAAGAGTTGCTGGCGCACCAGCTCAGCCTGCTGCAGGTGCGGGAACAGATACAGGCCCGGCAGGCCTTGCCCCTGCTGCCTACCGGTGATCTGACCGAACGTTTTCTGGAAGAATTACCCTTCAGCCTGACCGGCGCCCAGCGCCAGGTGATGAAGGAAATCCGGCAGGACCTGAGCCAGCCATTGCCCATGTTGCGGCTGGTGCAGGGGGATGTTGGTTCCGGTAAAACCGTGGTGGCGGCCCTGGCCGCACTGCAGGCCATCGGAGCCGGTGCCCAGGTGGCCCTGATGGCGCCCACGGAAATCCTTGCCGAACAGCACTACAATAATTTCCGGGGCTGGCTGGAGCCCCTGGGCATCCGGTTGGCGTGGTTGTCTGGCAAGGTCAAAGGCAAGGCCCGGCAGGAGGCCCTGGAGGCGGTTGCCAGCGGCGAAGCCCGGGTAGCTATCGGCACCCACGCCCTGTTTCAGGATGACGTAAAGTTCAACCGGCTGGCCCTGGTGATTGTGGATGAGCAGCATCGTTTCGGGGTTCACCAGCGCCTCGCCCTGCGTGAAAAAGGCGTAGGCGGCTCGCTGGCCCCGCACCAGCTGATCATGACCGCCACACCCATTCCCCGCACCCTGGCCATGAGCGCCTATGCTGACCTGGATACGTCGGTGATCGACGAGCTGCCCCCCGGTCGTAAACCCATAGAGACCATCGTAGTGCCCGATAGCCGGCGTGACGATATTATCGAACGGGTACGAAGTGCCTGCCGGGAGGGGCGCCAGGCCTACTGGGTGTGTACACTGATTGAAGAATCCGAAGCCCTGCAGTGCCAGGCAGCCGAAGTGACGGCCCAGGAACTTTCCGAGCGCTTGTCGGATCTTAAGGTGGGCCTGGTGCATGGTCGCCTGAAAGCCCAGGAAAAAGCCGAAGTGATGGAACGCTTTAAGAACGGCGAGCTGGACTTGCTGGTGGCCACAACCGTAATCGAGGTGGGGGTGGATGTGCCCAACGCATCGCTGATTATCATCGAGAACCCCGAACGGCTGGGCCTGGCCCAGCTCCACCAGTTGCGTGGCCGGGTAGGCCGGGGCGACCAGGCCAGCTTTTGCGTACTCATGTACCACCCGCCGCTGTCGAACAATGGTAAAGCCCGCCTGCAGGCCCTGCGAGACAGCCAGGACGGTTTCTTTATTGCCGAGAAAGACCTGGAAATCCGTGGCCCCGGCGAAGTGCTGGGCACCCGCCAGACCGGGCTGATGCAGTTCCGCCTGGCTGATTTCGAGCGGGACAAGGGCTGGATAGAGCCGGTCAAGGAAATGGCGCCGGCGCTGGTGAAACAGCCCGGCGTGGCCGAAGCCCTGGTGCGCCGCTGGCTCGGCGAGAACACCCGGTACGGAGAGGTCTGATTATGCACTTTCCTGTCTCCAGCCAGTTCACCCGCCTGCGCATTTTACAGCGCCTGGAAGACACCCTGGAGTTACCGCCGTTGCCGGAAACCCGCGAGCGCATACTGTGCCTCAGGTCTGATCCGAATGCGGTTATGGGCGACCTGGTCGACATTGTGGAAAGCGATCCGGGCCTGGCCGCCCAGGTGGTGAGCTGGGCGTCTTCTTCCTTCTATGCTTCTGCCGGGCAAGTGCGCTCGGTACACGATGCCATCTCCCGGGTGCTGGGGTTTGACCTGGTGATCAACTTGGCGACAGGCCTGGCCCTGGGCCGAACCCTGAAAGTGCCTCTGGACCACCCCGAGGGCTACCGGGACTACTGGCAACAGGCCACCTGGCAGGCTCAGTCTGCCGGCATACTCGCGGGCATGATGCCCCGGCACAAACGGCCAATGTTCGGGCTGGCATACCTGGCGGGCCTGCTGCACAACTTCGGCGACCTGGTGCTGGTACAGGTGTTCCCGCCCTATCACGAACAACTGGCCCGCTGGCAGGTGGATAACCCGGCCGGGGACCGTGCCGCTCATGAGCAGCGTTTGATGGGCTTCAGCCGGGAGCAGATTGCCGCCCGCCTGTTGGAGAACTGGGGCATGCCCGATGAAGTGACCCTGGCGGTACGGCACCAAGCGGATGCCGACTACAGCGGCCCTCATCATTACCTGGCCAGAATTGTCTGGCTGGGCCGGCAGTTGCTAACCGCTCGGGGCGTGATGCCGGGCCGGGCAGATCCGGTGCCCCAGTCTGTTTTTGAAGAACTGGGCCTGAGCCGGCAAAGGGTAGAGCAGCAGTTTGATGCGCTGGTTCATAACCGGGACGGCATCATGGCCATGGCCGGAATGATGCCGCTGGCCCGGTAACTGCGGTTCAGTCGAACCGGTAATGGCGAATGGCGGTAGCCGCCTTGCGCACATCCTCGGCGTGCTGCCGTTCTACCGCGAAGCGTTCCTTGTCCATCTTCTGAACCAGCTTGGCATCCGTGGCCTTTCGGGCGCGGTGGGTGGGCATGTGCTGGATCTTGTCGTGCACTTCCTGAAACACCCGGTAGGGCGCCTGGTCCAGCAGTTCCGGGGCCACGTAATCCAGCAGGCCCTTCAGGCGCAGGCAGGCTTCAGAATGTTCCACCTGTCCTTCTTCCACCGCGAGGGCAATAATGCGGATGCTTTCGATCATCTCGTCGCGCCGCTTGGCCTGGAACTCTTCCGCCTTCTTCTGGCGCATCCGGTTTTCGTTCAGCACCCTGGATTGCCGCCAGATGTAGAACAGCAAAATCCCGATCACCACCAGCCCGACAACAATAAACGACAGTTGCAGTCCTCTGGGCATTGTTGAACCTCGTATCAATGAATGGCGAGGCCTGCCCGGTGGGTCAGGCCTGTTTGCTTTGGGCGCCAGTTTGCCAGACTTTCACTTCCACTGCCTGCCCGTTCAGTACCGATGTGCCAGAAACCGGGTCGGTTTCGGTGTCGTCCAGGATATCGTTGATGCTGGCACCGGCGTGGGCGCTGGCAATGGACTGCCCTGTGCCGGGCCGGCTATGGCCCCAGCCGTGGGGAATCGACACCACTCCGGGCATGATATCTTCCGATACCTCCAGCGGCAGCACCACGGCCCTGCCGTCTTTCTGTACTTGTACCTGCGCGCCGTCTTCGAGTTTGCGGTTTTGGGCATCTTCCGGGTGCATGATTACCGTGCAGCGGCTTTTGCCTTTCACCAGTCGCTGGCTGTTGTGCATCCAGGAGTTGTTGCTGCGTACATGGCGACGGCCGATAAGCTGCAGGCTGGCGCTGGCTTCAGGCCGGTCCAGCAGGGCCTGAAGGCGCTCCACATCCGCCAGGTAGCGGCGCGGCGCCAGGTTGATCTTGCCATCCCGGGTAAACAGCCGCTGGGGCAGGGTGGGCTGCAGCGGGCCAAGGTCCACCCCGCTGAGGGATTTCTTCAGGGCGGACAGTGACAGCCCCTTGGGCATGTGCTGCCACTGCGGGTTCAGCGGGCTGAGCCGTGCCAGACCTTTGAGGGGGTGGCGTTCCGGCAGGATGCCGAGCACCTTGTCCAGCACCGGCTTGATCACACCGCCCACCCGGCCCGGGTTGGCGCCGTAGGGGCCGGTGCGCAGCAGCACATCCAGGATCGGGTCTGGCCCCAGCTTCTTGAACGCCTGCCAGCCCAGTTCCGCCTGCAATGGCAACTTCCCGCCCTTGCGCTGCCGTTCAAGGCGGTGGGCCAGTTCCAGGTTGATCTGCCAGTCGTGGCGGCTGTCGGGTGCCGGTTCGAACAGGGCTTCGCTGTACTTGGCCTGGTTGCGTACCGCCATCATGCTGAAAATCAGGTCGTAATGGCTGCGCTCCAGCGCTGCTGTGGGCGGCAGAATCACATCGGCGTGGCGGGTGGTTTCATTCAGGTAGTAATCCACCGACACCATGAAATCCAGCCCGGCCAGGGCTTCATCCAGGCGCTGACCATTGGGGTTCGACAGCACCGGATTGCCGGCCACGGTTACAAAGGCGCGAATTTGCCCCTCGCCCGGGGTCAGGATTTCATCGGCCATGGTGCTGGACGGGTATTCACCGCCAAATTCCGGCAACTTGCGCACCCGGCTGTAACGGTTGCCGAAGTGGCCGGCCTGGCCCACCAGAGCGCCCAGCGCTACCAGGTCCACCGCAGGCTGGGTGAACATCACCCCGCCCGGGGCATCCAGCTTGCCGGTCAGGATATTCAGGCAGTAAGCCAGCCAGGTGGTGGTGCCACCAAAGGCCTGGGTGCTGGTGCCCATTCGGGTGTGCAGGGCTGCCCTTGGCGTGGTGGCAAGCTGCCGTGCCAGGCCGCGAATGGTGTCGGCGCTGATGCCGGTATGGCTTGCGACGGCTTCCGGCGTAAAGCTCAGGGCAGCCAGCTGCAGCAGGTCCTGGTCTTTTACCAGCCCGGTGGCCGCGCCGGTACTGACCAGGTTCTCCGCAAACAGCGTGTGCACCATGGCCATCAGCAGCAGGGCATCGGTGCCCGGGCGGATAAAATGGAAATCATCGGCAATGCGGGCGGTTTCCGTGCGGCGCGGGTCGATAACGACCAGCTTGCCGCCACGTTTCCTGAGCTCCTTCACCCGCCCCCGGAAATCCGGCACCGTCATCAGGCTGCCGTTGGAGGCCATGGGGTTGCCACCGATACAGATAAACAGATCGGTGCGGTCGATATCCGGAATGGGGAACAGCACCTGGTGCCCGAACATCTCCAGGCTGGCCAGCATATGGGGCAGCTGGTCGTTCGAGGTGGCTGAAAAGCGGTTCTGGGTGCCTATGGCCCGCAGCAGCGGCGTAATGGTCATGGCGGCGCCGTGGTTGTGCACATTGGGGTTACCCAGATACACCCCGATACTGTTCCGGCCGTGGGCCTTGCGCACCTCATGCAGCCGCCGGGCGACCAGGTCGAAGGCCTCGTCCCAGCTCATTTCTTCCCAGCCGGTGGCGGTTTTGCGAACCGGCCGGCGCAGCCGTTCCGGGTCTTCATGCAGATCCTGCAGCGCCACCGCCTTCGGGCAGATATGGCCCCGGCTGAGCGGGTCGTTGTCGTCGCCTTTGATAGCGGCAACCTTGCCGTTCTGAACCTCGATAGCCACGCCACACATGGCTTCGCAAAGGTGGCAGGTGCGGTAATGGGTGCCGTTGTGCATAAGGATTCTCCGGAACTCTTGTTTTTAGGTTTCAAATTGAAACCAGATTATCAGGAAACGAACCGCGATGGGAAAAGGGTTTTTGCAAATGTGACCCGATAAGCCCTACAGCGAGTAGGGTGAGGCGTTACCGCCTCATCCCTCTCACAGAACCGTACATACGGGCCACGTATACGGCTCATGCCATTAACTTACCCCGATCTCGGGGACAGTGATGCCGGTTTTGACCTTCGCAAGATCCATCAACTGCAGGTCATTGTGCAGGTAGGT
>NZ_AXBV01000035.1:0-76741 GCF_000475255.1 Marinobacter sp. ES-1 | reverse complement strand
ACCTTCAGCGGTTTACGCAGTTCTTCTCAGCTTTCTTGGACATAATTGCCTCCTGGGCATTGTCGCGGCTAGTTTGCGGGTTTGTTCTTCTTGATAAACCCACGAATAAACTGCCTGATTTCGCGAGCGGCGCTGGTGTCCAGCTCTTCACACAACTCAATGAACTGCTCGCGCTCGGTACTGCTGATACGAATCAGCAGCTGGCTATCTTTCTTGTTGGGCTTCACCTTTTTCGGTTTCACCTTTTTGGGACCATCAGTCACTGCGGATACTCCTGGTGAGGGTGAAGCTCATGGCTGAAAGATATTTACATTGTATATACGTTTTTGGGGAAAGCAAGGGGGCCCCGGTTTTACAAAAAATCAACTCAGAAGATGAAACAGTACACTCATCGGAGCACTTCCCGTATGGCTTTTGTACTCTACTGGGCCGTAGTAGGTAAACGGTGCCGACTTGCCGTTACGGAGTTTGTTTTCACGAACAAACAGGTGCACGGAGAGGCCCAGCTTCTGATGATTGATGAGCTCCCTGCCACGCTTGTTTTCTGGGGTCGTTGAATTCTGGCTTTGCCAGTGGAAGGTAGTTTCGTCAACCCAATGATCGACATAGCGGTGCTGACTGGCCTTACCCTGCTTATTGAGCGTTACTAAAAGAATGTGGGCTCCGGCCTCCTTCAAAAACACATGACCACTCTGCCAGTTACCAGGATTAAATTCCGCTCCAAACAGAGCTGGTATATCCTCTCGCAGTAATTCCTGTCCACGCGCCATCTCCAGTGGTGAGATCACCTCTTTCAGCCGGGCAAAGGTCCTAAACTGCTCTACTAGCTCCGGTGTAACAACAATATCGTCATAGTCCGGATTCGCAGCTTCCAGAATATATTCACCCTGAGCGGACTTCCGAACAGTTCGGAGCAAATATTGGGTATCACCAGCCTCATCCAATCTTTCGATCGCTAACGTGGCATCAGAGATTTTTCCTGCAGTGCCAGAGCTGATCTGTTCGAGAAGTAGGTAATCGCCATCGTGGATCGGATTCTTGCCACCGTTCATGGAATTACCGGAGGCTTTCGCAATGAAATGCTTCTCCGGGTTTAATCGACCGTAGCCATTACCCAGAGATCGGTATTCCACATCTTCAATCGCATCAACACTGCTGTTTCTGAAGTGGCCGCAGGCAATCTTGAGGGTCGGGAAAAATGGAAGCTCCGTGCCTTCAAGCAGCATTGGCACAATATTGCTCTGTTGATCGACTTCCACTTTGGAGCCTTGCCTGGCTTCATAAGATGCAAGTCGATAATCGACTAATTCTTGGACCATCGACTCGAAGATCGTTACCAACGATGCTTCAATCTGGAATGCTGGCGCGAACTGTCCATCCGCAACATGGAACACAGCAGGTGTTTTATTCGTCCAGTGATCCACCGGGTTCTTTTTCCAATATCGCTGCCACTCGCTAGCATCACCATCAAGGTGGCGCACAGACTCAGCCAGTTCAGAAAATAATCGCGGACGACGCTTCAGTATTCTCCAAGACTCGGCTGCGAGCGCGGGTAGCCCCACTCCCTTTTCCCAGCCACTTAAAGCCTGAAACCCTTCGAGCAAAACCATTTTGAAGGATTTCGCCATGGAGGTTTTCTCAACTTCCACAAGAAATTCTTCATGAGCAAGTAACAGGGCAACTTCCTCGTCAGAAAGGTCGTCCATATCCCTTAACAGGCCAAACCAACTTCCATGCTGTTTTCGTGTCTGGGCAATGTTGGCCCCAAAATGATAATACTCAGTGAGAGTAGGCCTACGCCCAAGCGTATCCTTTAGCGCCTGATAGTCTTTCTCTGCCCCCTTCTGATCCAGCCCTTTCAGGAACTCAATCACTTCCAGATCATAATTAACGAAGCAGCCATCGGGTAATTCCAGCCGATTCTGCTCTGCTTTTCTCGCAAAATCAGCAAGCTGACGCTGGTTCATCGACTGCCCCATAAGGGCTTGGGGCTTGTGGAGAAAGCTCTGGTGGTTCCCCACAAAATCGAGAATTACAAGCCGATCTTTACCATTACTCTTACGCAGGCCTCGGCCGATCTGCTGAAGAAATAAAACCTTCGATTCGGTTGGCCGGAGCAACAAAACCGTGTCAATCGCGGGAAGGTCCACGCCTTCGTTAAACAGGTCCACAGAGAAAATCACATCGAGATCACCCGACTCCAGCAACTCGAGTGCTTCACCTCGGGACATTTCTGAATCACCGTGAACGGCAACGGCTCTAATCTTGTTTTTTTGGAAATACCGAGCCATAAAATCCGCATGTGCGCGGGACACACAGAAGGCCAATGTGCGGATTTGCTTATGTTGATTCCAGACTCTCAACGCATGGCGCGCACGCCCCATAGTAGCGAGTTTATGTGCGAGTAAATCAGGATCGAACTTCCCGTTGCGCCAAGGAATTTCCTGGTACTCCACGGTTGCGTCGTAAATACCGTAGTAATGAAATGGGACAAGGAAATCGCCCCTTACGCCATCGAATAACGGGTACTCGTAAACCAGATTGTCGTCACAAAGTGACAGAATGTCGGACCGGTCCGTTCGGTCAGGTGTGGCTGTCAGCCCCAACAAAAACTGTGGCGCAAAATACTTTAAGAGACGGTGGTATGTCGGGGCGGCTGCGTGATGAAATTCATCAACCACAATGTAATCAAAATGCTGAGGAGCAAACCGCTCAAGGTGGGACTCTTTACCTAGCGTTTGGATGGACGCGCAGAGGATATCGACAGAATGATCCCGCTGCTTGCCCATATAAAAACCAACGCGACTATCTGGTTTTATTCGGACAAAAGTCTCGGCGGCTTGGTACAGAATTTCCTCTCTATGCGCCACAAACAAAATTCGTCGCGCACCCAACTGTTTGGCATCAAAGGCTGATAACCACGTTTTACCAAGGCCGGTAGCTAGAACCACCAGGCCTCGCTTGTATCCCTCGCCCCTGGTCTCGTCCAGAGCCTTTAACGCAGCCTTTTGCACTTGATTAGGTATTGGAGGGGCTTCCTGCTCAGCACTACCAGGTGCTACTGGCTGAGGTGGTGGAATACGCCTTTTCGCATACTCGTCGATCCAATGATCTGTTAGCGGAACAACATTGGGGTGCCGGAAAATTTCTTCGAAGCGGTTTACAGCCTCCAGATAGCCGGTTTCTGGCGGATAGTCGATTTGATAGTTCCACTCCAGTCCATCCTGAAGCGCTTGCCGACTGATATTACTAGAACCAATAAACGCCCTTCCCCAATGTTGGCGAGCACCACCATGCCCCGCAAAGAGGTAGGCTTTCATATGGAAACTACTGCCTTTACTCTCGTATACGGCAACTTGTGCACCGTGATCTTGCAGCAGGGATAGCTTGCGCAATGCTTCCGGATCAGTGATATCGAGGTAATCACTGGTTAGAATTCTCACCCGTGCTGGCGCAGGCTCCCGGTCTTTCTGAATCACATCCAGAAGATCCGGAAGCAACAGATTCAAGCCCGTCGTTTTCACAAATGCGACAGCCATATCTACTTGGCCTGCTGAGCGTATCGCATGGCACAGTTTCGGCAAGAAATGATGCTGCTTGCCTCCGATAGTCAGTCTGTCATGCGCTGCTGGTGCTTTATGAGCAAGCATGTTTAGCCATTGCTCATCACGCTCGGGCCGCTGATCGTGAGTCCGCCAGAAAGTTAGTTCGACATCCTTATCAACGGCTTCAAACCATTGCGCAGCCAACTCTTCATTTGCATCCGTAAAATGCCGCCCGCCACTTTGGCGTTCGCCTTCACCAAGCTTAAAGCTGGCATACAAAGTGCCACCGGGTTTGAGTGCAGACCAAAGGCGAGTTAAAGCGCTCGGAACTTCATTGGCGGGAAGATGTAGCAAACTGGCACAGGCCCATATTCCGTCGTAGGCATGCAGTTCTTCAACATCCAGAAACGACCGATGCTCAACCGGAAGCCCAGTTTTCTGACGAGCAAGCGCGGTGATTGCCTGCGATGCATCAAAGGCGGTAACCCGATATCCATGACCGTGAAAATACAAAGCATCTCGGCCAGAGCCACAACCCGCATCAAGTATGTGGCCACCGGCGGCCACATGAGGGAGGAAGACGCGATAAATGTCATCCATCGATACATCCAGAGTTGAATCCACAAACGCTTCGGCATTGGCATTGTAATAGCCCAGCGTGTCTGACATGCGGTGGTTTCCTTACTACTAATTCGCGCCTTATTTTGTTAGCCAGGTTACCAGGGAGTGATTATTTGTCCAATCACCTACTCACACACCAAATTCCCCAACGCATCCTCCCTGCACCGCCGCCCTTCCCGGTCCCGCCAGTTCCCCAACGAATCCTTGCGCCAAACCTCTTCACCATCAGAAGACCGATAGTTTCCAAGGCTGTCTTTGCGGTAACGGTTTCCGGTTCGGTTGTCGTTCCAGTGGCCGAATGCGTCTTTGCGGAGTGTGCCCTGCTCGCCGCTGTCGCACTGGTAGCGCATGTTGCCCAGGGCGTCTTTGCGGTAGGTGCAGTTTTCCTGTGCGGGCAGCCAGCCGGATGCCAGCACAAGCAGTGCTATGGCCAGGGCGATCATCAGGTGTTTCGCCACGGTATTTGCTCGCATGGTGCGCCCTCCTCTGGCGTTGCCTTTGTTCCAGTGTAGTCACGGGGGCGACAGGTAGCGTCGTGCGGTGGTTTTTTTGTGAGTGGGTTCAGGTATTGGCCAGCCAGGCCGCTCCGCGCACGCCGCTGGAGTCGCCGTGGGCGGCTTTTACGATGGGTGTGTCGCATTCGCCGCCGAATACGTAGCCGGGCAGGCGGGCGGGCAGTTCCCGGTAGAGCTGTTCGGCGTTACTCATGCCTCCGCCCAGGATGATGATGTCCGGGTCGATCACGTTGATAATGGCAGCCAGACCCCGGGCCAGGTGTTCCAGGTATTGGTGCAGGGTTTCGGTGGCTTGCGGGTCGCCATGCCCGGCATGTTCAACAATGGCATGGGCGGGCAGTTGCTGGCCGGTGCGCAGTTTGTGGGTGAGTGAAAGCCCGGTTCCGGACAGGAAGGTTTCGTTGCAACCGTGGCGGCCGCAGAAGCAGGGGCGCTGTTGCAGTTCGGCTTCCGGGGTCCATGGCAGGGGGTTGTGGCCCCATTCGCCGGCTACGCCGTTGGGGCCGGTAAGCAGCTGGCCGTTCACGCTTATGCCGGCGCCGCAGCCAGTGCCCAGTATGGCGGCGAATACGTTGTGGTGGTTTCGCCCTGCTCCGTCTGTGGCTTCGGAGAGCGCCAGGCAGTTGGCGTCGTTGGTCAGGGTAACGGGCCGTTGCAGCAATTCTTGCAGGTGTTGCTGCATGGGCTGGCCGTTCAGCCAGGTGGAGTTGGCATTTTTGATGCGGCCGGTTTTGCGGGAAACGCTGCCGGGTATGCCTACGCCTACCGGTATGCCGGTGGTGCCGGCGTGGGCTTCGGCCTGTTGTACCAGAGCGTGGATGGTGTTCAGGGTGGCCTGGTAGTCGCCTGCTGGGGTGGCTACCCGTTTGCGGAAGTGTTCGTTGGATTGGTTATCCAGCAGGATCACTTCGGTTTTGGTGCCGCCCAGGTCTATGCCTGTTAGCCAGTTTTGCATACGTTTCCCTGTGCCGCAGCCCGGTTATTCTGAACCGTTATCCGTTATCGGCTGGTAAAACTGAACCTGGTTCCGGCCTGCGTGCTTTGCAAGGTAAAGGGCTTTGTCTGCCTTTTCCAGCAACTGTTTTAAGCTTTCCTCGCCACTATACTGTGCCACACCACAACTGGTGGTTATGGTAATTTCCTGGCCGTCGTCCAGGGTGCACAGCATGTCACCCACCGCCACGCGAATCCGCTCAGCCAGGACCAACACTTGCTCCTTGGTCAGGTGGCGCACGGCCAAGGCAAATTCCTCTCCCCCCAGGCGACCAAACACATCATCCCTTCTCAGAAGGTGACTGACGGTCTTTACAAAGGTTTTTAGTACTGTATCACCCGCGCCATGGCCGAAGGTATCGTTCACACGTTTGAAGTGGTCGAGATCCAACACGATGACATAGAGCGCGGCATTATCGTTGTCCACCCAGCTGCTGACCACCGACAACCATGCGCCCCGGTTTAATACTCCGGTTAAGGCATCTGTGCGGGCCAGCTGGGTCAGGTTACGCTCTGTCTCAACATGGCGACTTACGTCTGCAATGGCCAGGATGGCACCTCTGTTTTCAGGATCACCAAACGCCCGAACACTCATACTCAGGTGCACGATGCGGCCATTCCTGCCTACCATGCGATCTTTGTCTGCGCGGCTGTCCTCGCCTGTAGCCAGGGTGTGCAGTGTCGGGCAAGGCCCGTCATGCAGGCTATGGCCGTCCGGGGTAACGTGGCAGGTTTGGTGCAGGTCGCGGCCAATCAGCTCCGCTTCTGTCCAGCCCAAAAGCCGTTCACCTTCCGGATTAATCCACTGCACCCGGCATTGTTGGTCTACCATCAACAACCCGTGCCCGGACATTTGCGTAACCACCTGCAACTGATGGTAGTTTTCTGCCAGCACCCGCTGCATTTGCCACTTACGCGTGTTAGCGCGTCGCCATAGCAAGAGCAAGGGGTAGGTTACCAGCAGTCCGGAAATCAGCCGAACGCCCGCTTTTTTGACCGAATCCATCCCGACGGCCGAACAGGGCTCCCCTGCCGTTCGCTGGGCCAGCAACAGTTCGGGAGACTCAACGCGAGGATCCGAATAACGGTGCCAGCGGTAGTTATAGCACTCGTCTTCCAACTCGAACTGTCCCTGCTGAGCGCCACGCACTTGTTGCCACAATGCCGGATAGCTAGCCGAAAACCGACTGGCGGAATCATCAGCAAACGCCCAGTCGGCAACACCACCACCGGCTATCCAACCGCCGGCGTCGTCAAGCACGACCAGGTCAGTACCGTCCGGCAACGCTGTGCGCAGGTGTTGCAGCAATTCATTCGCCTTGGCATTGAGCACCACCATGCCACCCTGTTCACCATCCACGTGTACGCTGGCGACTACCCGAACCGTGGGCACAAAGGGAACTTGAATGCGGCCATTTTCAACATTTAGGTCAAAGCGGGACACAAAGACGCTCCCCGCCTCTCCTGCCAGCCCCGCTTTCACGTAGTCACGATGGATTTTAAGCTGTAAGCCCTGCGTGACCAGTTGTGGCTCACCGTTGTAGTTGTTAACCCGAACCTGTTCAACTCCGGAACGATCTATATAACGTAGCTGGTCATAACTTGGCCTCAGACCTGCGAGGTTCAGAAACGCCTGTTCTAAAGATAGCAAGCCCTCTGCGGACAGGTCTCTTATGTACATCTGCAACACCGGAGAGGCGGCAATTACATCGGCATCACGTGTCAGTTGCTGCACATAGCCGGCTGTCATCAGCTGCATCAGCTCCAGGTTACGGTTGATGTCGACTTGTTCCAGCTCCCGATCTTTCTGGTAGGTAGGGTATTGAGTGACAAAAATGACGACAACAATGAGGACCAGCAAAGCGGAACTTTGAAGCAGCAATGAATGACGGGAGAACCAGGTCGGCATATTAAACGTTTCTATCAGTTTGGCGGGCTCATGGTAATCAATCTGCACTATGGCTGTGCTTTGGACAACCATCCACCCCGGATTTTGCAAGAATTTACGTGTTTGACGCTTTATTTACACAACTGCCGTTGTGCAAAAAACAAACTGGCCTAACAATATGCGCCGGTTTTTTTCTTCCACTCTGAGGCGGCGCTCCGTCTATGCCACAAGTTTCTCACGCACTGCGGTTGCAGGCCTGGCCATTGTTGCTGCTGGCCTGCACTTTGCTGGCCGGTTTTGCCGGTTTGCTGGCGTCTGCCTTTCCGCAGTTGCCGGTACCGGAGCCGCTGCGTTTCTCCTGGGCCGGGTCGCTCACGCTGGTGGTGGGTGGCATAGTTATGTCTGCCTGGCTGTTTCGTTCGTCTGGCCGGGCGTTGTTGCTGAAGAAGCTGGCGTACCAGGCTTCACACGATGCGCTGACAGGCCTGGCCAACCGCACGATGTTTGAAGAGAAGTTGCAGCAGGATTTTACCCTGGCCCGCCAGAACAACCGGCTGATGGCGGTGCTATTTATAGACCTGGACGAGTTCAAGCCCATTAACGATACCCTGGGCCACAAGGTGGGCGACCGCCTGCTGGTGGCGGTGGCGCGGGCGCTGGAGGCGTGCATTCGCCCTACCGACACCCTGGCCCGATTTGGTGGCGACGAGTTTGTGGTGCTGCTGCCAGACCTGGAATCGGCCCGGCAGGCAGAAGAGGTGGCAGAACGCATTCTGCAGAAGATTGCTCTGCCCCAGCAGGTGGGCGGCCATGAGCTGTACTTGTCTGCCAGTATCGGGATCAGCCTGCTAGATGACAGCGAAACTTCGCCAGAGAAGCTGATTCGCCAGGCAGACATGGCGATGTACAAGGCCAAGCGCCAGGGCCGGGATACGTTTCAGGTGTATTCGGCAGAGCTGGACGCCAAGCTTTCACGCCGGGTTACCCTGCGCCAGGATCTGCAAGAGGCCATTCGCAGCGGCCAGTTGTTCCTGCATTACCAGCCTCAGGTAGACCAGAACGGCAAGTTTTTCGGTGTGGAAGCGCTGGTGCGGTGGCAGCACCCTACTCGCGGGCTGATTGCGCCGGAGCGTTTTCTGCCGTTGGCAGAGGAAACCGGCCAGATTGTGCCGCTGGGCAAGTGGATTTTCACCCAGGCCTGTAAGGATGCCGTTCAGCTGAAGGAAATGGGGCTGCTGCCCGGGCGCATGGGGGTGAACCTGTCGCCGCTGCAGTTCCACCGCCCGGGGTTTCTGGACAAGCTGAAGAAAATTCTGGCCGAAACCGGCCTGCCGGCTGATCTGCTGGAGCTGGATTTGACCGAAGGCGTGCTGATGAAAGACCGCTGCCGCGCTATTAGTTTGGTGAATTCCCTGCAGGAGCTGGGAATTTCCACGGCGATTGATGATTTTGGCACCGGCTTTTCCAGCTTCAGCTACCTGAAAGACCTGCCCGCCAGCAGCATCAAAATCGACAAGTCGTTCGTGGAAAACGTGGTCACCAACCACAAAGATGCCGCCGTGTGCAAAGGCGTAATCACCATGGCCCGCGAAATGGGCCTGACCGTGGTTGCCGAAGGCGTGGAAGACGAGGCGCAGTTCGACATCCTAAGAGCCTGGGGCTGCCACCGCTTTCAGGGGTTTTACTTTGCTCGGCCTATGGCTTTGGATGCGCTGGTTAGCTGGGCTCAGGAAGGGGGCTGAAAGGGGTCTGTCCGATTAGGGGTCTGTCCCTACGTGGACTGACCCCTCTACGTACCAAGTTGAGCCTGATTAGAACCAGGCTTGGTGCCTAGAGGGGTCTGTCCTCGTAGGGACAGACCCCTAGTCTGAGTTGGGACAGACCCCTAGTCTGATTTGGGGCAGACCCCTAGTCTGAGTTGGGACAGCCCCCTTCACTTCTTAATCCACCGGCCATCAACAAGCACAAACTGCCCCGCCGGCGTTTTCTCTATAGCCTTTTTGCCCGCCACGGTTTCCACCTGGGTTACCGGAATATTGTGCTTTTCAGCAATGCGGGTGTACTCCTCCCGGCGGGCGTTGTTGATGGCGTCCGCTACTTCCCGGGCGTTGCCTTCTGCGCGCACCACCTCCAGGTAGCCGGCGGGGGTTTCGCCTAGCAGGCCTTGTTGTTTTGCGGTTTCGAGCTGTTGCTTGGCTTCTTCCAGGCCCATAGCCAGGGCCGGCAAGGCGGCGCCCAGGGCCAGGATGAAGGCGGCGGTTTGGATGATTCGTTTCATGCTCAACTCCTTGATCGGCGTTTGGTGGTGGCCGGGTGTGTTCAGAACAGGCCTTGTTCGCTGAACAGTTCGTCTACTTCTTTGTCCACCTTTACGTAGATTTCGTGCTGGATTTTTACGTTCAGGTTTACGGTGATGGGTTCTTTGGGTGCGGCCACTTGTACCGTTGGCGTGCAGGCGATGAGCGCCAGCGGCAGTATTGGCAGCAGTAGGCGCTTTAGCATGGTCATGGTGTTGCCTCCTGCCCGGACTGTTGCAGCCGTTCGCGAACGCGTTCGGTTACGGCTTCGTTTACTCTTCCGCTCAACTGCAAGCTGGTGAGCAGCGCGGGGATGTCTTCTTCCAGGTTCACATTGAGCACAATTGGCTGGCTGTTGCGGATGTCCGGGTTGTTGCCTTCCAGGCGCAGGCCAAGCGTGAGTTTGCCCTTTTCATCGTAGTCTATCGCGCTGCTGAGCACCGAATAATGAAAGTTTTGCAAAGCGCGGGTTACGGTTTCTACCGTGCCACCGCCGCCAAGCATCGCCTGCAGCTGTTCGGCCGGCAGCTTGAGCGTGCCGCCGGGGCTGAGGGCGGTGATGTTGCCCTGCTTAACTTCGATGCCGGTGTCCGAGATTTCCAGCGGTATAGCGCCGCTGAGCAGGCCGGAGCCTTCGAAGCCCTCTGCGGGGTACACCTGCAGCAGGCGGCTAAGGGAGATTTCGTGGGCATCGACGGGGATTTTCAGGGGTTGCGCGGCCAGGTTGATGGTGCGCGGGGCGATGCGCAGGCGGCCATCCAGGAATTCGGCATTCGCCTGCTGGATGTTGAGTTCGCCGGCGAACGGCTCCGCTTGAGTGGCCCGGTAGTCCGCCAGCAGGCTGACGGGGCCAATGCCGATGCCGGAGTTGATCTGGCCGACGGTTGTGTCCCGCAGGCGCGCGGTGAGCTGGTTGTTTTCCAGGCTGAACAGCAGGTGGCCACTGAGGTTGGTGATGGCGGTGCGGTCCATCAGGCCACTGAGGTTGTGGAAATCCACGCGGCTGTGCACGGCCATAGATTCGTTGGGTTGCAGAAGAATGGTCACCTCAGCGCGGATCTCGCCGCTGTCGAGTTCCAGCAGGTTCAGCTGTTCCGGCCAGTTGGTGAGGGTGTTTTTGAAGACACCGACGGCCTCGCTGCCAGCCATGGTGGTGCTCAGCCGTATGCTCTGGAATTCGCCTGATACGTGGCGCACGCTGATATCCGCTTCCAGCCCCGCATCGTTACTGATCTGCCCGTCCAGCTGCACATCCGACAACGTCCCCCCAACCCGCCCGGTAAACAACCACCCCTGCGGCTTCAGCGCCGGATGACTGATGTCTTCCAACCCGAACCGGATCTGCTGCACCTCAAACTCCAACGCACCCGCCGGCCCCGCCATCAGCAGCCAAAAAAACACCACCGGGGTCAGACCCCCGATACATTTCGCACCACCAAATGTACTGGGGGTCTGACCCCGCCTGACTAGGGGTCTGCCCAGGGGTCTGTCCCTACGTGGACTGACCCCTCCTGGCACCAAGTTTAACCAGGCACCAGGAGCCAGACCCCGCCGGTTATTCAGGAGGCCCTTAACCATTATCGAAAATCCTTGTTTGCCTTGATATCCGTCAGTGCCTAGTATCGCGCCCTTTTACCGAACTGCATAAAGGGCACTTTACCGCGTTATGGGACGTCGCAACGAACAACTTCGCTGGCAGCTGGCCAAGGGGCTGATTCACGCACTGCACCTGGAGCGACTGGCCAGCCGTTACAGCCGCACCACGGTGATGGCGGTATTCAACCTGGTGAATGGCAGTTTCAGTATTGCCCTGGTGTCGTTTGTGGCGCTGGTTACGCAGGAGGCGTTTATTTTTCCCTCGCTGGGGGCTACGGCGTTTATACTGTTCTACGTACCCATGGCCCAGCCGGCGTCGCCCCGGAATACCCTGTGCGGGCACCTGATTGGCGCGTTGATGGGGTTACTGTGCTTGTACATTTTCGGCCTGCAGGGCCAGCCTTCCGCCTTCGCAACCGGCGTTGACCTGGCCCGGGTAGGCGCTGCAGCGTTGTCGCTGGGCCTCACCAGCTGCCTGATGGTGGTATTCCGCGTAGCCCATCCTCCCGCCGGCGCCACCGCCCTGATCGTCTCCCTGGGCCTGATGCCAAACCCGGCCCAGCTGCCCATCCTGATGGCCGGGGTTGCCCTGCTACTGGCCCATGCCTTTGTGATGAACCGCCTGGCGGGAATTCCGTATCCGGTTTGGGCTGGGGACGGGGTGGCGCCGGCTGCGGAGGGGGCTAAGGTTGCTGGGGTTTGACCTCCCCCCCCCACCTTGAACTTGGTGCCTAGAGGGGTCAGTCCACGTAGGGACAGCCCCCTAGTCTTACATTGAACTTGGTGCCTGGAGGGGTCAGTCCACGTAGGGACAGACCCCTAGCCCCCTAATCGACTCCGAATGGGGGGAACGTGGTAGAATTGGCGCCTTCATTTGCTTTGTTCTCCGGATGTTCATGACCTCTCAACAGCCCGCCCCCGTTTTGTCTCGCCGGTTTTCGGTTGCGCCGATGATGGATTGGACTACACCGCATTTCCGGTACCTGGCGCGTATTCTTAGCCGCAGGGCTTTGTTGTATACCGAGATGGTGACGACCGGGGCGTTGATTCATGGCGATACGGCGCGGTTTCTGCGGCATGATCCGTCGGAATTTCCGCTGGCGTTGCAGCTGGGTGGTAGTGATGCCAACGAGCTGGCGCAGTGTGCGAAGCTGGCGCAGGAGTTCGGGTTTGATGAGGTGAACCTGAACGTGGGCTGCCCGAGCGACCGGGTGCAGAACAATTTGATTGGCGCCTGCCTGATGGGCCACCCGGATAAAGTAGCGGAAGGTGTGGCGGCGATGATCGCGGCCACGGATTTGCCGGTTACAGTGAAGCACCGCATTGGCATCAACGGCCGGGAGTCCTGGGACGAGTTGTGCGAGTTTATCGAGACGGTGGCCGCCGCCGGCTGCAAGACCTTTATTGTGCACGCCCGAATTGCCATTCTTGAAGGCCTGAGCCCGAAGGAAAACCGCGATATTCCGCCTCTGAAGTACGACTGGGTGTACCGCCTGAAGCAGGCCTATCCGCACCTGGAAATCATCATCAATGGCGGCATCAAAACCTTTGCGGAATGCCACGAGCACCTGGCCCATACCGACGGCGTGATGCTGGGCCGCGAGGCGTACCACAACCCCTGGCTGCTGGCCGGGGTGGATTCTGAATTCTTTGGCGAACGAGCTGCGGTCACCAGCCGCCACGAGGCGCTGCGGGCGATGTTTCCGTTCATTCAGCAGGAGCTGGACCGGGGCGTGTACCTTACCCACATTACCCGCCACATTATGGGCCTGTTCCTGGGCCAGCCGGGCGGGCGGCAGTTCCGCCGGCACCTGAGCGAGAACGCCAACAAGCCTGGTTCCGGGCTGGAAGTGATTGAACAGGCACTGGCCAAGGTACGCGAGCCGCAACCGATAGCGGAAAGCTGATAACAGGCATACCTTTTGTTGTCTTGTTCCTGTTGTAACCTGCCGTTATTGTAGGGGTTGCCAAAGCATTCGGGAGCTGGATGCTGCACCAAAACAGAACAACCGGGACGACAGGACGAATGACCAGCAAGCTAGACCAACTGAAAAACATGACCACCGTGGTAGCCGACACCGGCGATATCGACGCCATTGCCCAATGGCGGCCGGAAGATGCCACCACCAACCCTTCCCTGCTGCTGAAAGCCGCAGCGTCTGACGCCTATCGCCCCATGCTGGATAAAGCCGTGGCCATTGCCGCGAAACACGGCGGTTCCTCGGCAGACCAGCTCTCGGTGGCTACCGATATGCTGGCTGTTCTGGCCGGCAAGGAAATCCTGAACCTGATTCCCGGCGTGGTATCCACCGAGGTAGACGCCCGCCTGTCGTTCGACACTGCCGCCACCCTGCAGAAGGCCCGTGGCCTGATTGAGCTTTACGACCAGCAAGGCGTAGACACCAGCCGGGTGCTGATCAAGATTGCCTCCACCTGGGAAGGTATCCGCGCGGCCGAGCAGCTGGAAAAGGAAGGCATTCGCTGCAACCTGACTTTGCTGTTCTCGTTTGTGCAGGCGGTTGCCTGTGCCCAGGCCGGCGCGCACCTGATTTCACCGTTTGTGGGCCGCATCCTGGACTGGCACCTGGCCAGTTCTGGCCGCGACAGCTATCCGGCGGCGGAAGACCCCGGCGTGCAGTCGGTTACCCGCATCTATAATTACTACAAGGCCCATGGCTTCAACACCGTGGTGATGGGCGCCAGCTTCCGCAATACCGGCGAGATTGAAATGCTGGCCGGCTGTGACCGGCTGACCATCAGCCCTGCCCTGCTGCAGGAACTGAAAGAAGACCAGCGCGAACTCAGCCGCAAGCTGAGCCCGGATTCCGCCACAGTCTCCGAGAAGATGGGCTGGGTAGACGAAAAGCTGTTCCGCTGGGAATCCAATGAAGACGCCATGGCCACCGAGAAACTGGCCGACGGCATCCGCCGCTTTGCGGCCGACCAGATTGAGCTTGAGAACCGGGTGCGCCAGCTGGCTTCCCGGGCCGCGTAATTTTAAGGACGAGGACGTTCCATGCTAGCCATTCTTCACCCCAATACGGCGCTGGACAGCGATGCCTATCGCCAGACCATGCATTACCTGGAAAACCTGCCTGGCGTGAGCATTCGCGTTCACGAAATCCAGGGCGCCAGCCAGCGGCTGACCGAGGTTTACCTGCTGGGCGATACCAAGACTCTGGACAAGGAAGAGATCGAAGCGCTGCCGGCGGTTGAGCGGGCCATTCGCATTTCCGATGACTACCGGATTCTGGGCCGCCATAAAGATGACAATCGCCAGAGCGGTTTCACCTACAACGGCGTGGAGTTCAGCCAGAACAACCTGAATATCTTTGCCGGCCTGTGCGCGGTGGATGTACCCGAGCACGTTGAGCAGATGATGCAGGCGCTGGAAGACGCCGGCGAAGTTTGCACCCGCATGGGCGCCTACAAGCCCCGCACCAACCCCTATTCCTTCCAGGGCCACGGTAAGGGCTGCCTGCCCTGGGTGTTCGAGAAGGCGGGCAAGCATGGCATCAAGGTGGTCGCCATGGAGATCACCCACGAGAGCCACATCGAAGAAATCGACACCTGCCTGGAGAAGCTGGGCCGTCCTACCGGCGTGATGCTGCAAGTGGGCACCCGCAATACCCAGAACTTCGAGCTGTTGAAAGCCATTGGCCGCCAGACTACCTACCCGGTGCTGTTGAAGCGCGGCTTCGGTATTACCCTGAACGAATCCCTGAACGCGGCGGAATACCTGGCCAGCGAAGGCAACGCCAATGTGATTTTCTGCCTGCGCGGTATGAAAACCGAGGCCGGCCAGCCGCACCGTAACATGGTGGACTTCGCCCACGTGCCCGCGGTAAAACGCCTGACCCGCATGCCGGTGTGTGTAGACCCGTCCCACTCGGTGGGCAGCCGTGACCGCGCTCCGGATGGCATCCTGGATGTGATGCACGCCACCGCCCAGGGCGTAATTGCCGGTGCCAACATGGTGCTGGTGGACTTCCACCCGAAACCGGAGAAAGCCCTGGTAGACGGCCCCCAGGCCCTGCTGATGAACGAGCTGCCGGCGTACCTGGAAGATATCCGCCTGTGCCACAACACCTGGAAGAAGCGCCAGGCTATTTATCAACGTCTTAAGGACAACACTGCAGAATGATCGTTTATGGTCACCGGGGGGCCAAGGGTGAGGCCCCCGAAAATACCCTGCCCGGCTTTGTACATGCATACCGGCAGGGCATCCGGCATTTCGAGCTGGACCTGGTGCTGTCAAAAGACGGCATTCCCGTGCTGGTACACGACCTGACGGTAGACCGCACCACCGGCCAGAAAGGCAACGTGGGCAACTACACGGCAGCCGAGCTGGAAAACATGGACGCCCGGCGCAACACCAGCGCCTGGCCCCGCAAAACCGGGATTCCGGCATTGGAAACCCTGCTGGACCAGTTTGACGACCTGGAACACGTGCAGCTGGAGGTAAAGAAAGACAGCCGTTCGCGCCTGAATATTCTGTGCAATCGGCTAACCGAGGTTATCCAGCGTCGCAACCTGTACCAGACCTGCGCGGTCACCTCCACAGACCCGTGGTTCTTGCGGGAAATCCGCCGGAGAAACCGTAATATCCGCATTGGCCTGGTGGCGGAGCGCAAGTTTCCCAAGCCCCTGAATCTGGCCACCCGGCTGGGTTGCGAGTATTTCTGCGTTAACTGGAAAATCCTGAACAAGGAGATGGTGGACACCGCCCACAAGCGCAACATGCACGTGTCTACCTGGACGGTAAACCGTATTCACGACATGCTGAAGCTGGAAGAAATGGGCGTGGACAGCATTATTTCTGACTATCCCACCAGTACCAAAATGTTCTTCGATAACCGAGCCAAGGCGTTACTGAGCCTGCCGGCAAGGGAAAGCAGCCCGGAACCTGCCTGAGGCAGGCCCGGGCACCACGGCCTGGTCAGAAGATTCTGTTCAGGCCGTTCAGTGCAGCTACCCGGTAGGCTTCCGCCATGGTCGGGTAGTTGAAGGTGGTGTTGATGAAGTAGTTCAGGGAATTCGCTTCCCCTTCCTGGTTCATGATGGCCTGGCCGATGTGTACGATCTCGGCTGCCTGGTCACCAAAGCAGTGAATGCCCAGGATTTCACGGGTTTCACGGTGGAACAGGATCTTCAGCATACCGACCGCTTCACCGGTAATCTGCGCTCGGGCGAGGTCTTTGAAGAAGGCCTGGCCTACGTCGTAGGGCACCTTGGCTTCGGTCAGCTCCCGCTCGGTTTTACCCACTGAACTGATTTCCGGAATGGTGTAGATGCCGGTGGGCACATCGTTCACAAAACGGAAATACTCGTCCTGGGTAATATCGGAAGAGGCCGCACGGCCCTGGTCGTAGGCAGCACTGGCCAGGCTTGGCCAACCGATTACATCACCTGCAGCGTAGATATGCTCTACCTCGGTGCGGTAATGGTCATCCACTGCCAGCTGGCCGCGGCCGTTCGGCACCAGGCCGACATTTTCCAGGCCCAGGTTCTCGGTGTTGCCGCTACGGCCGTTACACCACAGGAAGGCATCGGCACGGATTTTCTTGCCGGATTGCAGCGACAGTACCACGCCGTGGTCGTCGCCCTTCACCGATTCATACTGCTCGTTATGGCGAACCAGCACACCGTTGTTACGCAGGTGGTAGCTCAGCGCATCAGAGATTTCGTCATCCAGGAACGACAGCAGGCGGTCACCCGGGTTGATCAGGTCTACTTTCACACCCAGCCCGGCAAAGATGGACGCGTATTCTGAACCGATAACGCCGGCACCGTAGATAATCAGGGTACGCGGGGTGTGGGACAGGTTCAGGATGGAATCCGAGTTGTAGATCCGGTGATGGCGGAAGTCTACATCGGGCGGCAGGTACGGGCGGGAGCCAGTGGCAATGATCGCCTGTTTGAAGTGGATGGTTTCCACCGATTTGTTGCCACGAATTTCCAGCCGGTGCGTATCAACAAACGAAGCACGGCCGTTGATCAGGTCTACCCGGTTGCGGGAGTAGAACTGGGTGCGCAGCTTTACCTGCTTGCCAATGACCTTCTGGGCGTTCTGCAGCACACGGGGGAAGGAGAACCAGCGCGGCTCGCCGATGTCCCGGAACATCTGGTTGGTGTTGAAGGTGATGATCTGCTTGACCGAGTGCCGCAGCGCCTTCGACGGGATGGTGCCCCAGTGGGTGCAGTTACCGCCAACGGTGGGCTTGTCTTCAATGATGGCGACGCGCTTGTTGTGCTTGGCCGCGTTCATTGCCGCCCCTTCCCCGGAAGGGCCGGCGCCGATCACGACTACGTCGTAATGATGCTCTGCCATGTGCGCAGTGACTCCTTATCTACGTCTTGAGTGCGTAGCTGTCGTTATAGTGATTGTAGGTGACCCGTTGCGGTTACTTGTCGGCTTTGCTGGCGTCGTAGGCCAGGTCTTCCATCTTTGCCGGCTCGTCGGAGCCATTCCGGCTCTCTTCACACTTCTGGGTGTTACCACCGCAAATATCGCAGGAAGCACTGATACCCAGGGCACCAATACCACCACAGGTTCCGCTGATCGGCTTGCGACCGAAAATAACGCCGATCGACATGCCGGCAACCAGCAGTACCACAATAAACAGAACTAAAAGAAAGGTACCCATTACTGCCCTCCTTTACTGGACAACGTAAGACGAGAATGCCGGTGTCTGATGGGTTTCAAAACCGTTGTCTCCCCTTACGATAAAGTATGCGGGAATGTTTTCCCGAGTTGCCAGGCTCGCAGCGCGCTCATAACCCATCACATTGAATGCAGTCGCCAGTGCGTCGGCTGTCATGCAATCATCCGCCAGTACGGTTACCGATGCCAGTTTGTGGCTTATCGGTTTGCCGGTATCAGGGTCAATTGTATGGGAATAGCGCTGCCCTTGTGATTCGTAATAGTTACGATAGTCGCCGGAGGTTGCCATGGCCTGGTCCACCAGTGCCACTATCTTGTTCACCTGCCGGCCCTGGCTTGCTTCTTCGGCCGGTTCTTCGACTGCCAGCCGCCACACCTCGCCGCCAGGCTTCTTGCCGCGGGTGCGCACTTCTCCGCCGATTTCCACCAGATACGCCTCGACACCCTCCTGATCAAGATATCGGGCAACGGCATCTACCCCATAACCCTTGGCAATGCCGGAAAGGTCAATGTACTGGGGCTCCGTGCTGCGGATTGCCCGGACCTGTTCGTCGAGCTCCAGGTATTCCCAGCCGGTCACGGCCATCACCTCGGCGAGTTCCGCCTCTGAGGGTGACTGCTCCCTTCGGGCCTGCGGGCCAAAGCCCCACAGGTTCACAACGGGGCCGATGGTGACATCGAAGGCGCCGTCGGTCATGGCCGATATTTCCTGGGCGCGCTGTATCACCTCAAACAGTGCCGGCGACAGCTCTGTCCACTGGCTTTGGTCTTTCTTGCTGTTGAGTCGCGACAGCTCGGAGTCCTTCTTCCAGGTAGACATGGCACCGTCCACTTCGTTCAGGGTTTGTTCAATGCCCTGCGCCAGAGTTTGCAACCGGGCTTCGTCTTCGGGCAATACCACGTTGATATGATAGGTGGTGCCGAAAATGCCGCCGGAGATCTCCCAGATTTTTTCCTCGTCCTGAAACGAGCAACCCGCCAGGGCAGCCATAACCAGCGCCCAGAAAGCGCTGATTATAACCACCCTGGCGGGCTTCATCTTGCCGGATGTCATTTGAGTGAATTAACCCCCGAAATCATCCAGCATGATGTTTTCGTCTTCTACACCAAGGTCTTTCAACATCTTGATGACAGACGCGTTCATGATTGGGGGCCCGCACATGTAGAACTCACAGTCTTCCGGAGCCGGGTGGTCCTTCAGATAGTTTTCGTACAACACGTTATGGATAAAGCCGGTCGGGCCTTCCCAGTTATCGCTCGGCAGCGCGTCAGACAACGCCACGTGCCACTCGAAGTTCTCGTTCTCGCGGGCCAGCATGTCGAAATCTTCTACGTAGAACATTTCGCGCACACTACGGGCACCGTACCAGAAGCTGATCTTGCGCTTGGAGTTCAGGCGCTTGAGCTGGTCGAAGATGTGGGAGCGCATGGGCGCCATACCGGCACCACCACCGATGAACACCATTTCCGCATCGGTATCCTTGGCGAAGAACTCACCAAACGGTCCCATTACGGTTACCTTGTCACCCGGCTTCAGGTTGAACACGAAGGTAGACATGATGCCCGGCGGATGATCAGTGCCAGGAGGCGGTGTGGCAATACGGATGTTGAACTTGAGAAGACCCTTCTCTTCCGGGTAGTTCGCCATGGAATAGGCCCGGATAGTGTCTTCCTTGTTCACGCCCTTGTAGCGCCAGATGTCGTGCTTGTCCCAGTCTTCGTGGAACTCTTCCTCGATATCGAAATCCTTGAAGTTGATTTCGTACGGAGGGCACTCCAGCTGTACATAACCGCCAGCGCGGAAGTCTACCTCCTCGCCTTCCGGCAGCTTCAGTACCAGTTCCTTGATGAAGGTGGCCACGTTGTGGTTGGAGATAACCTCGCATTCCCACTTCTTCACGCCGAAGAACTCTTCCGGTACTTCGATCTTCATGTCCTGCTTTACAGGAACCTGGCAGGACAAGCGCCAGCCTTCTTTCTCTTCACGGTTGGTGAAGTGGGTCTTTTCGGTAGGCAGCATGGCGCCGCCGCCGTCCAGAACCTTACATTTACACTGAGCACAGGTACCACCGCCACCGCAGGCGGAAGACAGGTAGATACCGCTGTTGGCCAGGGTACCCAGCAGCTTGCCACCGGCACTGGTTTTTACCGTGTGCTCGGGGTCGTCGTTGATCTCAATAGTCACATCACCGGTGCTTACCAGCCTGGAGCGGGCCGCGAGGATAATCGCCACCAGCGCCAGAACGATAACGGTGAACATGACCACGCCGAGAATAATTTCTGTATTCATGGTCTCGCCTTTTCGTTAAACCGAATCACCGGGTGAATTACAGGGAGATGCCGGAGAACGACATGAAACCCAGAGACATCAGACCCACAGTAATGAAGGTGATGCCAAGGCCACGCAGTCCGTTCGGGACATCGCTGTACTTGAGCTTTTCACGGATACCTGCCAGGGCGATGATAGCCAGGGCCCAGCCAACACCGGCGCCGAAGCCGTACACCACACTCTCGCCAAAGGTGTAGTCACGCTCAACCATGAACAGTGACGCACCCATGATGGCGCAGTTAACCGTGATCAGCGGCAGAAACACACCCAGGGCGGAATAAAGGGCCGGGATGTATTTATCCAGCACCATTTCCATGATCTGTACGATCGCGGCAATAACTCCGATGTATGTCAGCAGACCCAGGAAGCTCAGGTCTACGTTCGGCAGGCCGGCCCATTCCAGGGCGCCTTCCCGCAGGATGCCGTTATACAGCAGGTTATTCACCGGTACGGTGACGGTCAGAACCACAACAACCGCAATACCCAGGCCGGTGGCCGCTTCGATCTTCTTGGAGATCGCCAGGAACGTACACATCCCCAGAAAGAAGGCCAGCGCCATGTTTTCAACGAAGATCGCCTTCATCAAGAGGCTCAGATAATGTTCCATCAGAAGGCCTCCTTAACGGTATGGCGGGACATTTTGTAGTCCGGCTCTTCAACCTGCTCCGGTTTCCAGGTACGCAAACCCCAGATGGCCAGGCCAATGATGAAGAATGCGCTCGGCGGCAGCAGCAGCAAGCCGTTGGTTACATACCAGCCACCGTCATTCACGGTCGGCAGCAGGGTAATGCCGAACAGCGAGCCGGCACCCAGCAGTTCACGGAAGAACGCTACGAACAGCAGGATAATGGAGTAGCCCAGACCGTTACCTATACCGTCCAGGAAGCTGAGCAGCGGCGGGTTGGTCATGGCGAAGCCTTCCGCGCGGCCCATAACGATACAGTTGGTGATGATCAGGCCAACGAATACCGACAGCTGCTTGGAGATCTCGTAGGCGTAGGCCTTGAGGATCTGGTCTACCACGATTACCAGGGAGGCAATGATGGTCATCTGAACGATGATCCGGATGCTGCCCGGAATCTGGGCACGCACCAGGGAGACCGCCAGGCTCGAAAACGAAGTTACTGCGATAACCGCCAGGCACATAACGATACTGACGCTCATGCTGGTGGTTACCGCCAGCGCCGAACAGATACCGAGGATCTGCAGGGCAATAGGGTTATTGCTGAAAATTGGTTCGAAGAGAACCTGTTTGGCTGATGCACCGGCCATGATCAGACCTCCCCTTCACGAAGTTTTTTCAGGAACGGGGCGAAGCCGCGCTCACCCATCCAGTAGTTCACAAGCTGCTCTACGCCGCGGCTGGTCAGTGTGGCACCAGAGAGCGCGTCAATCTTGTGTTCCCGGTCTTTGGTGTCGGAGCTTACGCCACCTTTCACCAGGCGAATCTGTGGCTCGGAGGGGTTATCGGCATAAAGCTCTTTACCCACCCACTGCTGTTTCCAGCGCGGGTTGTCCACTTCGCCACCCAGGCCCGGTGTTTCGGCATGAGCGTAGAAACCAAGGCCTTCGATGGTGTTCAGATCGCCTTCAAGCGAGACGAAGCCATACAGGGTAGACCACAGGCCGTAACCGTGAACCGGCAGTACCACACGCACCAGGTCACCGTTCTCGCTCAGGGTGTAGATCTTGGCGATGTTCGGGCGACGCTTGATGCCGGCTTTGTCTTCAGACGCCGGGATGTTGGTAGACATCGCGGGATCGGAAGCGGCCTTGTACATGTCGTACTTCATGGGGTCTTCAACGCCAACGGCAGAAGGCTCCACGAAATCACCGGTATCGAGGTCCACCAGGCGAACGTCGAAACGCTCGAAGGTCTGCTCGATCTGCTCGGCGCTGGCGCCTTGCTCAAGCATGCCGGCAGCCGACAGAATGTTGGTTTTGATGTCCAGGTTCTGGTTCTGGATCTGCGCCGGGCGCAGCAATACAGCTGCGGTGGAGACCACTACCGAGAAAACAATACTCAGTACGAGCGCAACCATCAGGGTTCTGGAGACGGTATCTTTAGCTTTAGCCACGAGCAAGCCTCCGTTTGATGTTGGCCTGAACCACGTAGTGGTCCATCAGCGGCGCAAACAGGTTAGCGAACAGGATCGCCAGCATGATGCCTTCCGGGAACGCCGGGTTGATCACACGGATCAGCACGGTCATCACACCCACCAGGATGCCGAAGCACCAGCGACCGGTGTTGGTCATGGCGGCAGACACCGGGTCCGTGGCCATGAACATCATGCCGAAGGCAAAGCCACCCATCACAAGGTGCCAGTGTGCCGGTACGCCAAACATCGGGTTGGTTTCAGAACCGATGATGTTCAGCAGCACAGACATACCGATCATGCCGATCAGCACACCACCGACAATGCGGTAAGAGGCAATCTTCATGCCCAGGAGAACCAGGCCGCCGATCAGAACCGCGATGGTGGAGGTTTCACCCATGGAACCCTGGATGGTGCCGACAAACGCGTTCATCCAACCGATCTGGGCTTCCAGCGCTTCCAGGCCGCCAGAGGCAGCCCAGCTCAGGGCAGTTGCGCCACTGAAGCCGTCTACGGCGGTCCATACGGTGTCACCGGAAATCTGTGCCGGGTACGCGAAGTACAGGAAGGCACGGCCGGTCAGTGCCGGGTTCAGGAAGTTCTTGCCGGTACCGCCGAACACTTCCTTACCGATCACCACACCGAAGGTGATACCCAGGGCCACCTGCCACAGCGGGATGGTGGGCGGGCAGATCAGCGCGAACAGTACGGAGGTCACAAAGAAGCCTTCGTTCACTTCGTGCTTGCGCACGGTGGCGAACAGGACTTCCCAGAAGCCACCCACAATAAAGGTAACCGCGTAGATGGGCACAAAGTACGCCAGGCCATATACGAAGTTATCCCACAATCCGGCGCCAGCTCCGGTTACTGCCAGGGCAGTAATAAAGGCTTCACGCAGGCCGCCGTCGGCAATCTGGGCGCCGGCGTTGTCCGCCAGGAAGCTGTTGGCCTGGAAACCGATGTTCCACATACCGAAGAACATGGCCGGGAAAGTACACAACCACACAGTGATCATGATGCGCTTGAGGTCTACGCCGTCACGCACATGGGAGGTGGTCTTGGTTACGCTCGAAGGCGAGTAGAAAATAGTATCGACGGCTTCGTACAGGGCGTACCAGCGCTCGTACTTTCCGCCTTTTTCAAAGTGATGCTCGATTCCATCGAGAAACTGTCGGATTGCCATCGTATTAGCCCTCGATCTCGATTCGGGTCAGGTTCTCGCGGAGAATCGGACCGTATTCATATTTGCCGGGGCACACGAAGGTGCACAGCGCCAGATCTTCTTCATCCAGCTCCAGGGCACCCAGTTTCTGTGCCATTTCGGTATCACCCACAATCAGCGAACGCAGCAACTGCGTTGGCAGAATATCCAGTGGCATGATCTGCTCGTAGGCGCCTACCGGCACCATGGCGCGCTCACTGCCGTTGGTCGTGGTGGTGAAGTTGAACAGCTTGGCCGGGTTGAGCTTGGACAGATAGATGTTCAGCACAGAGAACTTGTTGGGGCCCGGAGACAGCCAACCCATGAACTCACGTTTGCTCTGCTCTTCCAGCACGCTTACCTGGTTGGCAAAGCGGCCGAGGTACGCACAGGGGCCTTCGCCGCGACGACCACCGAACACAGAACCGGAGATAGCACGAACCTGGCAGTCAGCCGCCACTTCGCCGTCCAGCAGTTCCTGCAGGCTGGCACCCAGGCGGGTACGAACCAGACGGGGTTTGGAAGCTTTCGGGCCACCGATAGCCACAATGCGCTCTACCGGCACTTCACCGGTTTCGAACAGCTTGGCGATGTCGATGACGTCCTGGTAGTTGATGGACCAGACAGTCTTGCTGGCAGATACCGGATCCAGGTGATGGATATGGGTACCTACGTTGCCGGCCGGGTGCACACCGTCAAACTGGTGTACTTCGATATTGTCGGCCTTGGGCACAGAAACATTGGCACCGGGCTTGCCGGTTACGAAGACCTTGCCGTTGGTCAGGCGGGAGATAATGGTCAGGCCTTTTTCAAAAGCCTTGCTGTTCTCGCCGATGATTACGGTGGGGTCTGCCGCCAGGGGGTTGGTGTCCATCACAGACACGAAAATGGAATTCGGTGCGGAATCGATTTCCGGAACCTTGCTGTAGGGCCGCGTGCGGAAAGCTGTCCACAGGCCGGACTCTACCAGGTTATCGACCACCTGCTGGCGTTCCAGGCCGGCAAGGTCCGAATCGTTGTAACGGGCATAGGTTTCCGCATCGTTGCCATCGATTTCGATAACAACAGACTGGAATACACGACGCTCACCGCGATTGATTTCTTTCACCACGCCTGCGGCTGGTGAAGTATAACGAACGCCCTCGGTCTTCTTGTCCGTGAACAGCAGCGTACCGCGCTTGACACGGTCTCCCTCTTTCACAGCCATGGTCGGCTTCATGCCGTGATAGTCAAAACCGATCAATGCCACGTGGCGAATCGGCTTGCCATCTGTAATGGTCTGTTCGGGAGCGCCGCTGATGGGAAGATCCAGGCCTTTTTTGATCTTGATCATTAGCCTCGTCCAATCATCAGAAACTGTTTCTGTGGATTATTAACGCCCGGCCCCCTGCGGCCCAGGAAAGGTTGAGAAACGGGGTGCCAGACATACCCAAAATCGCGCCAATTATAGAGATTAAGGAAACCTATTTCCACCGGTAACCAAAATGGTTTTAGCGGCCCCTTAACGCAGGAAAGCCCCGGTAACTTACGCTACCGGGGCCGGTCCGATCACTTCTCGAGGAAGCGGCCTACGACTTTAGTCGCGGGTGCGCTTCGGGAAGATCGGGTAGGTTACGCCGGCCATCTGGTTAACGCAGCGGATAACCTGGGCGCTGTAACCGAACTCGTTGTCGTACCATACGTACAGGATCAGGCGCTTGCCGTTGGCAATGGTGGCCTGGGCATCCACAACACCGGCGTGGCGGGAGCCTACGAAGTCGGTAGACACCACTTCCGGAGAGTTCACGAAGTCGATCTGCTTCTGCAACTCGGAGTGCAGGGCCATGTCGCGCAGGTAGTCGTTTACCTTATCCGCTTCAACGTCTGACTTCAGGTTCAGGTTCAGGATCGCCATAGACACGTTCGGAGTCGGAACGCGGATAGCGTTACCGCTCAGCTTGCCCTTCAGCTCCGGCAGGGCCTTGGCAACAGCCTTGGCAGCACCGGTTTCGGTGATAACCATGTTCAGGGCCGCACTACGACCACGACGGCTACCCTTGTGGTAGTTGTCGATCAGGTTCTGGTCGTTGGTGTAGGAGTGAACGGTTTCAACGTGGCCGTCTTCAATGCCGTACTCGTCGTTGATGGCCTTCAGTACCGGGGTAATGGCGTTGGTGGTACAGGAGGCAGCAGACAGGATCTTGTCTTCGTCGGTGATCCAGTCGTTGTTGATGCCGTAAACGATGTTCTTGATGTCGCCCTTGCCCGGCGCGGTCAGGATGACGCGGCTGACACCCTTGGATTTCAGGTGCAGGCCCAGGCCATCTTCGTCGCGCCACTTACCGGTGTTGTCGATCACGATGGCGTTGTGGATGTCGTACTCGGTGTAGTCCACCTTGTCCGGGCCATCGGAGTAGATCACCTTGATGAAGTTACCGTTGGCGATCAGCGCGGAGTTTTCTTCGTCTACGGTGATGGTGCCGTCGAACGGACCATGCACGGAATCACGGCGCAGCAGGCTGGCACGCTTTTCCAGGTCGTTCTCAGCGCCGCCCTGACGAACCACAATGGCACGCAGGCGCAGGTTGTTACCGCCACCGGCCTTCTCGATCAGGATGCGGGCCAGCAAACGGCCGATACGGCCAAAGCCGTACAGGACCACGTCTTTGGTTTCGTTTTTGGAGTCTTCTTCAGACTGGCTGGCGTACTGGCCAACCACCGGGCCGATTTCGCGCTTCAGGAATTCAGCGAGGTCGCCGCCTTCTTCCTTGAATTTAACGGCCAGCTTGCCGATATCCACGTGGGCACGGCCCAGTTCCAGCTTGTCCATTTCCTGCAGGATAGGCAGGGTGTCGTGAACAGACAGCTCGCTGTGCTCAACCTGGCGAACAAAGCGGTGGGCACGGATGATGTCGATCACAGACTGGTTGATGATCGCGCGGCCGTAAACAGACGTAACAACGTTGTTTTTGCGGTACAGGCGGCCGATCAGCGGAATCATGGCTTCCGCGGTGGACTCTCTCTCTGTCCAGTTGGACAGGTGCTGGTTGATCTGCTCGTGACTCACGGTTGGGACCTCGTTTAGCACAGGGAATAATTTGAGGCGCGTATTATCCAACTTAACGGCGCCTACGGCAAATAGGTTTCTGCCCGACCTTCGTCGCCCGGCCATGACACTGTCACCCCCGAACGCTAGAATAGCGGCCGCTTTCGCTTCCGATGCGCCAACCCAGGAGATTTGCCAGCCCATGCCCCAAGGTTCCGCCCGCTCCTTTACTGCCACAGCCCTTATTGCGCCCGTGGCGCCGGAAAAACCGTCAGACCACCGAAAGTGGGGGCAGCTGGCAGGTTGCAGCGACGCCCTGGCCATCTGCGAAAGCGCGAGGGACCATAAAGGTCTGACCTTGGTGATCACCCGCAGCACCGATGACGCCATCCGGCTGGAACAGGCCATCCGGTTCTTCCTGAACCTGCCACCGGAAGAAGACGGCGCCGCCATTACCGAAGACGGGCTGGAATTGCTGTCACTGCCAGACTGGGAAACCCTGCCCTACGATCTATTCTCGCCACACCAGGACATCACCTCCCGGCGAATCCGCACCCTGCACCGCCTGCCATCTACCCGGCACGGCATATTGGTGGTCCCGGCCCGCACCCTGATGCACCGGCTGGCACCCCCCAGCTACCTGCAGGGCAACACCCTGCTGCTGAAAGTCGGCCAGAACCTGGATATCGACAGCTGGCGCATGCAGCTGGAAGCCGCCGGCTATCACCACGCCGAAAATGTGTACGAGCATGGTGAATACGCGGTACGTGGAGCCATCCTGGACATCTATCCCATGGGCTCCAACCTGCCCTACCGGATTGACCTGTTCGATGATGAAATCGAAACCCTGCGCACCTTCGATCCGGAAACCCAGCGCTCCATCGACCGCATCGAGCAGATCGAACTGCTGCCGGCCCACGAATTCCCCTGGCATAAGGATGCCCGCTCCGGCTTCCGCAACCGCTGGTTCGAGCATTTCCCGAACGCAGACAAAGACTCCCCGGTGTATCAGGATGTCAGCAACGGCATTACGCCGCCGGGCATCGAGTACTACCTGCCGCTGTTTTTTGACGAAACCGCCACCCTGTTCGATTACCTGCCGGCCTCTACCCTGGTGTTCACGGCCGACGGCCTGAACGATGCCGTGGCGGCGTTTGATGCCGAAACCCGGGCCCGGCACGAAGACCGCCGCCATGACCGTTTGCGGCCTATCCTGCCGCCCTCGGAGCTGTTCCTGCTACAAGACGAGGTGTTCGGCCAGCTTAAGCCCCACCCCCGGGTAACCTGCGCCCCGGACCCGGTTGAGGGCGCCGGCAGCGCCAACTGCCACGCCGAAGCCCTGCCGGACGTGGCCATGGACGGACGGGCAGCAGACCCTGCCGGACGACTTAAACGGTTCATCAAGGAGTTTCCCGGCCGGGTACTGATCTGTGCCGAATCCTCCGGCCGGCGGGAAGCACTGATCGAAAACCTGGGTGACCACAAACTGAAACTGGCCACCGTCACCGGCTGGCAGGAGTTTCTGGAGAAATCCGACTCCACCCTGGCCATTACCATTGCCCCCATGGAGCAGGGCATGGTGCTGCCGGAACAGAACCTGGCGCTGATTACCGAAACCGCCCTGTTTGGCGAGCGGGTATTGCAGCGCCGGCGGCGCGAGAAGCCCACCGAGGTGGACGACCACGGTTACCGGGACCTGTCCGAACTGCGCATCGGCTCGCCGGTGGTGCATATCGACCACGGGGTTGGCCGCTATAAAGGCCTGGAAACCATTACCGCCGGCGGCCAGGCCGATGAATTCCTGATGCTCGAATACGCCGGCGGCTCGAAACTGTACGTGCCGGTATCCAGCCTGCACCTGATTTCCCGCTACGCCGGCACCGACGAAGAACACGCCCCCCTGCACAAGCTGGGCACCGATCGCTGGAGCAACGCCAAGCAGAAAGCACTGGAGAAAATCCGCGATACCGCCGCCGAACTGCTTGATGTGTACGCCCGCCGCGAAGCCCGCAAGGGCTTCCAGTTCGAAGACCCGAAAGAAGCCTACCGGGCCTTCGCTGCCGGCTTCCCGTTCGAGGAAACACCAGACCAGCAGGTGGCGATTCAATCCGTGTTCGAAGACATGACCGGCGAGCGCCCCATGGATCGCCTGGTGTGTGGCGATGTCGGCTTCGGGAAAACCGAGGTGGCCATGCGCGCCGCTTTCCTGGCCACCTGGTCCGGCAAGCAGGTGGCGGTACTGGTGCCCACTACCCTGCTGGCGCAGCAACATTATGAGTCGTTCCGGGACCGGTTCTCTGACACCCCGGTGACCGTGGAACTGCTCAGCCGTTTCCGCAGCGGCGCCCAGACTACCAAGGCCATTGCCGCCATTGAAGAAGGCAGGGCCGACATTGTCATCGGCACCCACAAGCTGCTGCAGGGCGATATCAAGTTCAAGAACCTGGGGTTGGTGATTATCGACGAGGAACACCGGTTCGGCGTTCAGCAGAAAGAAAAACTGAAGTCCCTGCGGGCCGAGGTAGACATGCTTACCCTCACCGCTACGCCCATCCCGCGGACATTGAACATGGCTATGGGCCACTTGCGGGATCTTTCGATTATTGCCACCCCGCCGGCCCGCCGGCTGTCGGTGAAAACCTTTGTGCGCCAGCGCGACGAATCCATGGTGAAAGAAGCCATTCTGCGGGAAATTCTGCGGGGTGGTCAGGTGTACTTCCTGCACAACGATGTTTCGACCATCGAGAAAACTGCCGAAGACCTGCGCCGGCTGATTCCCGAAGCCCGGGTAGGTGTGGCCCACGGCCAGATGCGCGAGCGCCAGCTGGAACAGATCATGTCGGACTTCTACCACAAGCGCTTCAACGTGCTGGTGTGTACCACCATTGTGGAAACCGGCATCGACATTCCCAGTGCCAACACCATTATTATCGAGCGGGCGGATAAATTCGGCCTGGCCCAGCTGCATCAGCTACGGGGCCGGGTTGGCCGCTCCCACCACCAGGCCTACGCCTACCTGCTGACGCCACCGCCCAAGAGCATTTCCAACGACGCAAAAAAACGGCTGGATGCCATTTCCGAAGCCCAGGACCTGGGCGCCGGCTTCATGCTGGCCACCCACGACCTGGAAATCCGGGGCGCGGGCGAGTTGCTGGGCGAGGAACAGAGCGGGCAGATTGAAAGCATCGGCTTCACCCTGTACATGCAACTGCTGGACGAAGCGGTAAAAGCCATCCGCGAGGGCCGGACGCCCAATGCGGAACTGCCCCTGAGCCACGGCACCGAGATGAACCTGCGCATTCCGGCGCTGATTCCGGATGACTATTTGCCGGATGTGCACAACCGGCTGATGCTGTACAAGCGCATCGCCAGTGTGCAGAACGAAGAAGAATTAAAAGAACTTCAGGTTGAGATGATTGACCGGTTCGGATTATTACCGGAGCCGGCAAAGAACCTGGTAAACCAGACCCGCCTGCGCCTGAAAGCAGACGCCCTGGGCATTGTAAAAGTGGACGCTGGCAAGGAATGGGGGCGCCTGGAGTTCGGCGCAAGCACGCCGGTGGACCCACTGGTGCTGGTTAAAAAAGTGCAATCCGCACCGGACACCTACCGGCTGGAAGGGGCCAACAGCTTCCGCTTCCGGCTGAATGATGATTCAACCAGTGGTAAACTCGACGCCATCTCAGCCATGCTCATGGAACTCGGGCCGGAGCAGAGCAAGCCGGCGCCGGCAAAGAAAGCCTGAGCCAACCCGAATCAGCTGGAGTGACACACTTGCAAGCACGTGATCTCTGTTTCAAGCAGGCTTTGACTGCCGCACTGGCCCTGGCATTCGTACTGATGCCAGCCGGCAAGGCCCTGGCCCAGACACCGGATGATTTTTACCGCGCAGAAGTGGTGATTGTCGAACGGCTGGTAGACCCCTCTGCCCTTGAAGAGCAGATGGCCGGCATGCCGGTGGAACCACCCCTGAGCGGTATCCGCTCGCTATGGGTGGAAGACGCCAACGGCAACCGGGCTTCTGATGTCCGGCTGGCTGCCCGCAACGAACTGTACCTGAACCAGGCTGCCGCCCGCCTGGAAAACAGCGGCAACTACCGGGTTCTGGCCACCGCCGGCTGGTATCAGACGTTTCCGCCCAACTATAACGGCCGCCCCATGCGGGTCGCCGTAGGCAAATGGCTTGGCGGAGCCGGCGAGCGCGCCGTGGAAGGTCATATCGAAATCGACCGCCAGCGTTACCTGCACGTGAAAGTGCACCTGAACCACTGGCAGGAAGGTGAAGAACAGCAGGAACTGATTACCTGGATTCGCGAAACCCGCCGTATGCGCAGTCAGGAAATCCACTTTATCGATTCCCCCACCGTTGGCGTGCTGGTGTTCTTCAGGAAGATCGAGGGCTAAGCTGGCCCAAGCCAGCCATTGACCTCTCCAGGACTGTCTTCACGCCTGCCATGCCCTGGTCAATGGCCTGGTCGATTTCTTCCATGGTAATGATGTGGTCGGACTTTCCGGCCGCCCAGTTCACCACCAGGGCCAGGCACACGTAACGCATCCCCAACTCGGCAGCCAGCACGGCTTCCGGCATACCGGTCATTCCCACCAGGTCACAGCCATCCCGCTCGAGTCGCCTGATCTCGGCCGCGGTTTCCAGCCTTGGCCCCTGGGTGGCCGCGTAGACTCCGAAATCCGAGAAATCCAGCTGCAGCCCCCGGGCGGCATCAATCAGCAGCTGCCGGCATTCCTGATCATACGGGTAGGTGAAATCAATGTGGGTAACATGCTCCAGCTCGCCCTCAAAAAAGGTGCTGGCCCGCCCCCAAGTGTAATCAATGACCTGGCCTGGCACCGCCACATGGGCCGGCCCCATGGCCTTGTGGATACCACCCACGGCATTCACTCCCACCACGGTTCGCACCCCGGCGTTATAGAGTGCCTGCAGGTTGGCGCGGTAGTTCACCTGGTGGGGCGGAATGCGGTGAGGGTTACCATGGCGGGCCAGGAACACCACGGCCTGGTCACCCAGCCGGCCATGTACCAGCTTGTCTGAGGGCTCGCCCCAACGGGTGCTGACGGTTTCTTCGCCAACAATTTCGAGGTCACTCAGACTGGTCAGGCCGGTACCACCGATAATCCCGACCGGGTTGGTGCTTGCGGTCATGCCTTGTCTCCTGCTGGTTGTCCGCCCTGCTCGCTTTCGCCACGGGATTCCGGGGCTTCTTTGCTGCCCTCACTGCGGGCTTCACCTTGTTCGCTCGCCTCGCCACTGAGCCTGACACCGTCCGGCAAATGCAAGGTACGGGTCGGGAAGGCAATCTCGGCGCCATGGGATTCGATAATGTCGCTGACCTTCAGCAGTACATCTTCCTTGATCTCATGGAAGCGCACCCATTCGGTGGTCTTGGTGAAGGTGTACAGCATGATATCCAGCGAAGAGGCATTGAACGCCAGGAAGTTCACAATCAGGGTCTGGTTGCTGTCGATTTCTTCGTGGTTTTTCAGCATCTCGCGGATTTCTTCCACGATCTTCTGCATGGAGTGTACATCGGCATAGCGAATGCCGATGGTTTCGGAGATGCGGCGGTTGGTCATGCGGGACGGGTTTTCCACCGCGATGGTGGTGAATACCGCGTTGGGCACATACAGGGGGCGCTTGTCGAAAGTGCGAATGGTGGTCAGGCGCCAGCCAATGTGCTCCACGATGCCTTCAATATTACGGTCCGGCGAGCGGATCCAGTCACCCACCTTGAACGGACGGTCCAAGTGAATGATGAAGCCGCCAAAGAAGTTGGCCAGCAGGTCCTTGGCGGCAAAGCCGACCGCGATACCACCCACGCCACCAAAGGCCAGAACCCCGGAAATACTGAAGCCCAGGGTCTGCAGGGCGGTCAGCACCGCGGTGATGATAATAACGGCGCGCAACAGCTTGCTGATGGCGTTCACCGTGGTGTAATCCATCGGCTTGCGCATTTTAATGGGCGAGGTCAGGACCTTTTCGATTTCCTTCACCAGGCCGAACAGGAACCAGACCAGCACCCAGACAAAGCCGATCTGCAGCACCGTGCCGTTGGCCTTGAAGACTTCCGCGTCGCTGAAGTGATGGGCCACCTCGGCTGCCCAGTACACACCCTGCAGCCAGACAAACGCCACCATGGGCCGGCGGGCAGCATGCAGGAAGGCATCATCCCATTTGTTTTTAGTCGACTTGAACTTGTTCTCGACGGCCAGAATTAACCGGCTGACGATAAAGGCAACGGTGGCCGTGCCCAGGACCAGGAGGAATATCAGGACGCCCGCACGCCACCCGTCTGACAGCAAGCCGAATTTTTCGATCCAGCCATTCACCAAAGCCAGCATTTGACCAATCATTGTGTTCCTCTGAGTCTGTCAGTTCATCCAATAACAACGCGGGTGCCGGCCCTTACCCGCGCAAACAGTTCGGCGATGTCGGTGTTTCTCATCCGCACACAGCCGTGGGACAGGGCCTCGCCCATGGGTTCGGTATCCGGGGTGCCGTGAATGTAGATAAAGCGCCGGAAGGAATCCACCCCCGGGCCACGGTTGCGCCCCCACTCCCGGCCACAAAGCCAGAGTATACGGGTCAGTATCCAGTCCCGATCAGGGTGTTCAGCGGCCAGTTGTGGTGAGTATATCTCACCGGTGGGCCGACGGCCCCGAAAGACCGTATTCAGCGGCTGGCCTTCGCCGATGCGCGCGCGGATGTAGTGCTCGCCCCGGGGGGTGCAGCCGCTGCTATCCTGCTCTCCCGGTCCGTTCAGGGCGGTAGATATGGGGTAACGGTCCAGCGCGCTGCCATCAGCAGCACACACCGTTAGCACCTGGCTGGCGATATCAATGGTCAGATAAGCCCCGGGGGGCAAGGGGGTATTCAAAAGGGAAGCTCCCTCCGGCCGGAAACCAGAGGGAAGCCTAACCGAGGCAGGGGAACTCAGGCAACCGACGCGGGCCGGGCCGGGGCAGAAACCAGCATTTTGTCCGGTGCGGTCATACCGGCCGCCAGGAACGGCACCAGGCGCGCGGCAATTTCCTGCACCGTGGTGTGCACACCCAGCTTGTTTTCCAGGATGTCGATCAGGGCATCGCTGCTGGACATGGTAAAGGCGGTGGCTCCCAGCATGAACTGGATGCGCCAGTAGCGGTCTACCGAGGACAACTCAGGGGTGGCCTCTTTCAGAAGACGCATGAAACGACTGAACGGCTCGCTGTATTCCTGCTCCAGGAACTTGCGCAGGTGGCCCTGGCTCTGGGTGTAGGCCAGCCCGAGCAGGCGCATGAAAATGGAAATACCTTTTTCGTTACGCTGGGGCATGCGCACAGCACTTTCCGTGAGCGCCCAGAGGGTCTGGTTCAGGGTAGCCGGTTTGCCGTCACACTTTGCTTCCAGTTCGTCGAACGCAGTCTCCAGAGTTGCAGAGAAAGGCGTCAGAAAACGCGCGAAAACCGCGTGAATCAGCGCGTTCTTTGAACCAAAGTGGTAATTGACAGCGGCCAGATTTACTTTAGCCTTACTGGTAATCATGCGAAGAGACGTTTCCGAGAAACCACGCTCGGCAAAAAGCTCTTCAGCAGCATCAAGTATGCGGTCTACGGTATCTGACTGCGCCATTTTGTTATCCATGCCTCTAACAAACGTCTGTTTGAAACATACGTTTGACACCCTGCCGTGTCAAGCATACCTTGGCATGACTGCAACCGTTCAGGAGATTCGTGATGTTTACAGGTATCGTTCAGGGGGTGGCCACCATTGCGGAAGTCATCAAGGCGCCGGGGCTGAACACACTGGTGGTGCGCTTTCCGGAAGCCAAGGTGCAGGGTGTAACCATCGGCGCCTCGGTCGCGATCAATGGCACCTGCCTGACGGTAACCCGACAGGACGGCGACCTGCTGTACTTTGATGCCATGCAGGAAACCCTGAGGCTGACCACACTGGGCGACCTGGCCGAAGGGGATTCGGTAAACTTTGAACGGGCAGCCCGTATTGGTGACGAGATTGGCGGCCACCTGCTCAGCGGCCATGTGCACACTACCGCGGTTCTGGCCGAGATTATCCGCACAGAGAACAACGTAACCCTGTGGTTCGAGGTGCCGGAGAGCTGGATGAAGTATGTGTTCCCGAAAGGCTATATCGCCATCAACGGCGCCAGCCTGACCATTGGCGAGGTCACCGGTAACCGCTTTAACGTTCACCTGATTCCGGAAACCCTGCGGGCCACGACCTTCGGTACGGCCGAACAGGGTCAGTCAGTGAACATCGAGATCGACAGCCAGACCCAGGCCATCGTCGATACCCTGGCCCGGCTCGGTTACGATCGCCCTGCCCCTGCCCTTTAACCACGGTTAGCAGCGGCGCTCAGGGCGCCGCTTCGAATACCACAAAGCGCGGGCTTGCGGCCCGCTGCTCTACCTTGCCAAAGAAGCGCTTCAGGGACTTGTGGTAGCCCAGGTGGCGGTTGCCCACCATCAGCATTCGCCCGCCCGGCACCAGGTGTTTTGCGGCGTCCCGGAACAGTCGCAGGGCAATGTGATCCCCCACCACACCGCCTTCATGGAACGGCGGGTTCAGCAAAATCACGTCGTACTGCCCGGTTCCTTCCCGAATTCCGTCGCTATGCTGGCACTGTCCGGCCCGGTAACCACAGGTACCCAGGTTATGCTGCACGCTGGCAATGGCCTGGCTGGACACATCGCTGAAATCCACCGTGATATCAGAGCCACAAGCCAGTGCCGTCAAGCCCAGCACGCCATTGCCGCAGGCCAGGTCCAGCACACGCGCGCCAGGCTTCAGCCCGGCCACGGCAGGGCCCACAAGCGGCAACAGCTCCCGGGTGCCGATGTCCAGCTTGTCCCGGGCAAAGACAGCCGGTAATGCCTCTACCGGCGCCGGCAGACCCTCCTGCGGGTAACCTTTCCAGCTTTCAGCCCAGCCCTGCAGTTGCGCCTGCCCTTTGCGGCAGACCACTACCCGGGCCTTTTTACGGGCCGGCAGTACAGTTTCGGTGACCACGGCTTCGGCAAACACATCCACGCTGCGGTCCGGCAAATGCTTGATCATACCCCCAGCCAGCAAACAGCCGTTGTCTGCCAGCACAGAGTTTACCCAGCGCAACAGCCAGCCCAGATAGGCGCCGTGGCGGGGAATGCGCAATACCACCAGGTCAAACGGCCCCTCCGGCGGGTTCAGCCAGCTGTGCAGCAGCGCTGGCCGGGCGATACCGGGATTATGTCGGGCATTGTAATCGAGTGCATCCGGAAGGACTGCACTGTCGGCCACGCTGGTGACCGGCCCGTGGGCCTGGGCCAGCCCAAGCGTGAGCGCACCGAACTGGTCGTCTACCACCAGCACGCGGGGGCTGTCCGCCAGCCGGTTACCGGCTTCTGCCAGCAGCAACTCGTCCGCCGCATCCCAGGCCCGCAGGCCAGGCTCGGCGCCGGGGCGGCTGAGCTTCAGGTTACCGGCAGTCAGCGGCAGTACTTCAGCGGATGGCACGGTTGAAAGCCCTGTAAACGGTAAAACGGCGATCCTGGGCCAGCTTCTCGACCGGCCCGATAAAGCGCTGGATAACGGACTCATAGGGCAGGAAGCTGTTGGCCACCAGCCGCACCTCGCCCCTGGGGGCCAGATGGGCGGCCACTTCCCGAAGGAACTGTTCGGTCATGGAGGTGTCGGTTTTCACGCCACTGTGAAACGGCGGATTGGTGACCACCGCCGGCCACCGGCCCTGAATGCCGGCCAGGCCATCGGAGGCGTAGATCTGACCTTCCGCGCCAGCCCGGGCATAGGTTTCCCGGGCGCAGGCAACCGCCTGGGCCTGGACATCCACACCGTCTACCACACCCTGGGCCAGGCCCTGATCGCGGCGGTAGCCTTGCAGCCAGCTGCCGATCACGCCGGCGCCACAGGCAAAGTCCAGCACCTTGTCTGCTTTCAGCGGAGTCTGTTCCAGGGTTTCCAGCAACATCCGGGTGCCGGCATCCAGCTCCCCTTCACTGAACACACCGGGCAGGCCGGCTACTTCAAGATTTACGCCGGCACAGGAAACCTGCGTCCAGCGCAACCAGTCAGTAAGGTCAAAACGGGAAAGGGGTTGGTGGTTGGTGCCGGTCCACACCTGGCAGTGCCGGGCGCTGTCGACTTTCAGGGCGTCGGCCACCATGGCTGTGAACTGTTTGACGGCGCCAGCGATGCCTTCTTTCTTTTCGCCCACCAGAACCAGGCTGACGCCTTCGCGGCCCAGGTAGCGTGCCATGGCCAGGCGTAATTCCAGTTCCGCCCGGGCCTTGGGCAGGAAGATGACCAGGGTGTCGAAACTCCCGGCGTCCTGCTCGTTGCACTGATAGCCGAAACAGGCTTGCCAGTTCGCATGCTGGCACAGCTGTTCATACACACCGGCGTGTTCGCTCATGGCCAGCCCGGGTTGTTGGCAATGGGCCAGCAGCGCCGGCTCGGATACGCCCAACAGGGCCACCTTGCCGGTCAGCAGTTCGGCATTCCGGAGCAGAACGTCGTGTGTGTTGGTTTGTAGCTGCGCCATAAATCCTGCCTTTGCGGTTGATTCCCGCGCGGAATTGAACGGGAATCAACAGCATAACGCAAGCCTCAGATACTGCCGTCGCTGTCCGTATTCTGGTGCATGGTGCTCTGGGCCAGGTCCAGCAGCTCACGCAGGGCAACGGAGAACATGGCGTATTCCGGCTCCCGCACGCTCTTCAGCTCCGCCAGCATGGCACTCCAACGCTCGATCATGTGCTGGTGCTTCTGCTCCCAGGCTTCCACGCTCTCGGGCACCTTGCCGGCCTTGCCCGCCAGGCGCAGTACGCCGGTAGTCAGGGCGCGTTGCTGCCAGTCCAGGTCTTCCCGGAAGCTTTCCCTTGCCAGTGCCTGCCAATGGGAATTGGGCGTAAGCGCGGCAATGGAGTTGGCAAACCAGGTCAGGTCGAGGCGATCGCCCAGGTCGTAGTACAGGTTAGCCACGGTTTTCAGCGGCAGGCCGGTGGCCTCCTGGGATTCGATAATGCCCAGCGACGAGTACAGGTAACCGGTGCCGGCCAGTACCGAGGCCAGGTCTTTCGGCAAGCCGGACTCTTCCAGGTACGCGTGGCGTTGCTCCCAGTTGCTGCGGGCCTGGTCGCCCAGGTAGTCCGGCAGGCTGGAGGTAATTGCCCATACGCTGTCGGCAAACCGCTCCATATGGCTCTGGATATTGAGCTCGGCCCGGCGGTTACGCAGCAGCCAGCGAACGGCACGGCGCATCAGGCGCATGAGATCCTGCATCAGCTCCATCTGCAGCTTGGCGGGCACGTGGTAGTCCAGTGCCTCGATGCGGTCCCACCAGTTGTCGATCCGGAACACATCCCGGGCGATGATCCAGGCCAGGGCAATGGATGCAGCATCGGCACCGGTAGACTGGTTCAGGCGCTCCACAAAGGTAATGCCCATGTGGTTGACCATGTCGTTGGCAATCTGGGTAGCGATGATTTCCCGCCGCAGCTGGTGCTCGCCCAGCTCCTTCGAGAACTTCTTGTTCAGTTCCTTCGGGAACACCTTGTACATTTCGCCGGCCAGCAGCGGATCATCCGGCAGAGTGCTGGCGATCAGGGTCTGCTTCAGGTCACCCTTCACGTAGGAAATCAGTACCGACAGCTCCGGCCGGGTCAGGCCTTTCTTGGCCAGCTTGCGCTCGGCCAGGGCCTCGTCGTCGGGCAGGAATTCCAGCCCCCGGTTCAACTTGCCTTCGCTTTCCAGGGTGTTCATCAACCGGCGGTATTCTTCCAGCCTTGGCGCGGTATCGGCACTGGCAATGCTGATGGCCTGGGTTTGCCGGTAGTTGTTCTTCAGCACCAGGGCCGAGACATCGTCGGTCATCTCTTCCAGCATCACGTTGCGCTGCTTGGCGGTGAGATCACCCATGGCCACGGCACGGTTGAGCAGGATTTTCATGTTTACTTCGTGGTCTGAACAATCCACCCCACCGGAGTTGTCGATGAAGTCGGTGTTCAGCCGGCCGCCTTTCAGGGCGTATTCAATACGGCCCAGCTGGGTGAAGCCCAGGTTACCGCCCTCGCCCACCACTTTGCAGCGCAGGTCTTTGCCGTTCACCCGAAGGCCGTCGTTAGCCTTGTCGCCTACGTCGGCATGGGTTTCCTCAGCGCCCTTCACATAGGTGCCTATACCACCCACCCAGAGCAGGTCCACTTCGGACTTCAGGATGTGGCTGATCAGCATGTTCGGCGGCATACGGTCGACATTGATGCCCAGCAGTTTTTTCATTTCCGGGCTGACAGGGATCGACTTGGCGTTCCTGCTGAACACACCGCCGCCCTTGGAGATCAGCTTGGTGTCGTAATCGGTCCAGGCTGAACGGGGCATTTCGAACAGGCGCTTGCGCTCCTTGTAGCTCTTCGCCGCATCCGGTTCCGGGTCGATAAAGATATGGATGTGGTTGAAGGCCGCAACCAGGCGGGTTTTCTCGGAACACAGCAGGCCGTTACCGAACACGTCGCCGCCCATGTCGCCAATGCCGATAGCGGTAAACTCGTCTTCCGCCGGGTTGATGCCCATTTCACGGAAGTGGCGTTCAACCGATACCCAGGCGCCCCGGGCAGTGATGCCCATCTTCTTGTGGTCGTAGCCGTTGCTGCCACCGGAAGCGAAGGCATCGCCCATCCAGAAGCCGTATTCGGCGGCCAGGCCGTTGGCAATGTCGGAGAAGGTCGCGGTGCCCTTGTCGGCGGCTACAACCAGGTAATGGTCGTCTTCGTCGTGGCGGATTACCCGCTCCGGCGGCTGTATGCCGGCATCCACCAGGTTGTCGGTGATGTCCAGCAGGCCACGGATAAAGGTTTTGTAGGCAGCGATGCCTTCGGCCTGGAAGGCCTCCCGGTCGGATGGATCCGGCAGTTGCTTGGCCACGAAGCCGCCCTTGGCGCCCACCGGCACAATCACCGCGTTCTTCACCTGCTGGGCTTTGACCAGGCCCAGGATCTCGGTGCGGTAGTCCTCGAAGCGGTCAGACCAGCGCAGGCCGCCACGGGCCACCTTGCCACCGCGCAGGTGCACACCTTCCACCCGGGGCGAGTATACGAAGATCTCGAACATGGGCATGGGCAGCGGCATGTCGGGAATGCGCGTGGGGTCGAACTTCACACTGATGTATGGCTTGGGCTGGCCTTCGGCGTCCGGCTGGTAGTAGTTGGTACGCAGGGTGGCCTGCATCAGCTCCAGGTACAGCCGCAGCACCCGGTCTTCACTGAGGTTTTCCACCTCTTCCAGGCCGGCGTTGAATTCGATTTCCAGCTTTTTCTGGGCCGCTTCACTCTTGCCCGGGCTCTTGTAGCGATCCGGGTTGAAGCGGATTTCAAAGTATTCCAGCAGAATCTGTGTCAGGTTCTCGTGGTTGACCAGGGTATTGGAAATAAAGGTCTGACTGTTAGAGAACCGGATCTGCCGCATGTAGCGGGCGTAGGTGCGCAGCAGGGCAATCTGGCGCCAGCTCATGTAAGACGACAACAGCAACCGGTTGAAGGCGTCGTTTTCTGCCTCGGTGTGCCAGACGCGGCGGAACAGCTCTTCGAAAATGGGCCGGATACGGTGGATATCCACGCCACCGGAATGGGCCTGCAGGGTGAAGTCGTGAATCCACACGGTTTTGCCGGTGCGGTCGATCACTTCAAACGGATGCTCACCAATAACCCGGAAGCCCAGGTTGTCGAAGATGGGCATCACATCCGACAGCGGCAGCGGCTCGTCCGGGTAGAACAGCTTGAAGTGCAGCGTGCTGTCGTCTTCTTCCAGCGCCCGGTAGAAACTCATCGCCAGGTCATCGGCGCTGGCCGCCCTGGTAATGTGGTCCAGGTCGATGGCGGCGCGCCGGGGCGAGAACATCTCGGTGTAGCTGGCCGGGAAACCAGCCGCCCATACCCGGTAGAACTCGTTGCCGCGCTCCTCGCCATAGGCTTCGTGCAGGGCCTCGGCCAGGCCTTCACTCCAGGACTGGGCCAGCTCGATCACGCGGTCGCGGATTTCCGCCAGCGGTAGCTGCCGGTTCTCCACCTGGGGCACGCGGATAGTGAACTGCACCCGGGCCAGTGGCGATTCGGAGAAGTGGGTAACAAACTCGATGTCTTCCGCTTCCAGGCGCTCCAGCAACACCTGCTCGACCTTCAGGCGCAGCTCGGTGTTGTAGATGTCCCGGGGGAAGAAGGCCAGGCAGGTAACAAACTGGCCGTATACGTCTTCGCGCATGAACATTTCGATGCGGCGGCGCTCCTGGATGTACAGGATGCTCTTGGCCACACGCAGCAGCTCTTCGGTTTCAATCTGGAACAGCTCGTCGCGCGGATACAGGGTCAGGATCTGCTCCAGTTCCTTGCCGGCGTAGTCGGTACGCATGAAGCCGGAACGCTTCATCACGGTCTGGAACTTGCGGCGCAGCAGCGGGATCTCGTCCGGGCGTTCGTTGTATACCCGGGCGGTGTACAGGCCGAGGAAGCGGCGCTCACCCACCACTTCACCCTTGCTGTTGAATTTCTTCACCGCGATGTAATCCGGATACGCCGGGCGGTGTACCCGCGAACGCTGGGCCGACTTGGCGAAAATGAAGATATCGTCGGTGCGGGTCATCTCATGGCGGGTGCGCTGGGGCAATTCGTTCAGGCGAACCTTGTCCGGGCGTTCGTTGTTTACCCGGAAGATGCCCAGCTCGGAGTTTTCCACCCGGCGCACGGCCATGCCCTGTTTGTCTTTGACGAAGTCGTATTCGTCGTAGCCCAGGAAGGTAAAGTGGTCTTCGGTGAGCCAGCCCAGAAACGCCCGGGCTTCTTCCTTGTCTTCTTCGCTGATACCGGCGGTGGTGGCATCCAGTTCGCCCAGGATTTCGCTGACCTTGTCTTTCACAATCGGGAAGTCGTCCACGGCAATGCGCACTTCGTGCAGCACCGATTGTAGGGTTTCTTCCAGGCCCCGCAGGTCTGCCGGATCGCTGTGGCGATCGATTTCCAGAACGATCAATGCTTCGTAGGAGGCCGCAGACGACTTCTTGGCCGAATGCAGTTTCTTCAGCTTGCCGTTACCGTCTCGCTCCACCTGCAGAATCGAATGCTGGATGGAGTGGGTACCGATTTCCCGGCGGTTGATTGCCATACGCAGGGAATCGATCAGAAACGGAATGTTCGGATGCAGGATAAAAATAACCGAGTGGGTAGACTGCCAGCCGTCGCTTTCCAGGTCCGGATTGAATACGGTAACCGGGGTTTCCTCGGCGCTGCGCTTCTGCAGGAACTGCCAGGCCGCCAGGACCGCGCCATAGGTGTCCGAGAAGCGCCGGCTGACAAGCTCTTCCAGGGGACTGTGGGCGTAATGCTGCTTGGCGAACTCTACAACCTTCCTGGCTTCGGTTTTCGCAAGCTTGTCTGCGAATGCTTCAGCCAGTTGCTCGAAAAACTGATCCTTGCTGGCAATTGTCAGCGCATTCATATCCAACCTCTGGTTTTGTGTGAAAGAAACGTAATCACGGTATCGTCACATAAGCATAGTCAAGCTCTTGATTTTTGCCGGCCAGACCTCAAAACTGCGGCAACTACCTACGGGCGCAAACACCCGCGCCGCCGGACCTTCAAAACCGAGAGCAGTGAATTCCATGTCGTTACAGCAAACGTTCGGTAATCTCAGAACACAGTTGGCAAAACGCATCATCGGTCAGGACAAGCTGGTAGACAGACTACTGATCGCCCTGCTGGCTGATGGCCACCTTCTGGTAGAAGGGGCGCCCGGCCTGGCCAAGACCACCGCGGTAAAAGCCTTGGCCGATCACCTGGAAGGGGATTTCCACCGCATCCAGTTCACCCCGGACCTTCTGCCGTCCGATGTCACCGGCAGCGAGATCTACCGGGCTGAAACCGGCCTGTTCGAATTCCAGCGCGGCCCGATATTCCACAACCTTGTGCTGGCCGATGAAATCAACCGGGCCCCGGCCAAGGTGCAGTCTGCCCTGCTTGAGGCCATGGGCGAACGCCAGATCAGTGTCGGCATGCAAACCTTCCCGCTGCCGAAGCTGTTCATGGTGATGGCCACCCAGAACCCCATCGAGCAGGAAGGCACTTACCCCCTGCCCGAAGCCCAGCTCGACCGTTTCCTGATGCATGTGGTGATCGATTACCCGGATGCCGATGCTGAGCGTCAGATTCTGCACCTTGCCCGTAGCGACTACCGTCAGGGAATACCACAGGTAGACATTCGTCTTACAGAGCAACAAGTTATGGAGGCCCGGCAGGCGGTATCCGACATCTACATGGCGGAGCCGGTGGAGCAGTATTTGCTGGCCCTGATCCTGGCCACCCGGGATGCCGCCAGCCTGGATCCGGAACTGGCCCGCTGGACGGCTTTCGGCGCCAGCCCCCGGGGTACCATTGCCCTGGACCGCTGCGCCCGGGCCCTGGCCTGGCTCGATGGCCGGGACTACGTAACCCCGGACGACATCCGCACCATGGCCTTTGACGTGCTGCGCCACCGAATCCTGCTGACCTTCGAGGCCGAGGCCGAAGGCATGACCGCAGACACGGTTCTGCAAAGGCTGATCGACCGCGTACCGGTAACCGCCTGAACACCATGGCGCAGAGCAACGCAGCAACCCACATCACCCTGCCGGAACTGGTTCGGCTGCAAGCCGACGCCAGGGCCCTGAAGCTGCCTTCTGCCCGCCCGGTGCGTTCGCGCCAGGCCGGCTTGCGCCAGTCTCGCCAGCGTGGTCGCGGCATGACCTTTGCCGAAGTGCGGCAATACCAGCCCGGCGACGATATCCGCAGCATTGACTGGCGGGTAACGGCGCGGCGCCAGTCACCCCACACCAAACTCTACGAAGAAGAACGGGAGCGGCCGGTGCTGCTGATTGCCGACCTGGGCCCGACCCTGTTCTTCGCCAGCACCGGTGCCTACAAACAGGTGCGCTGCGCGCAAGTTACCACGCTGCTGGCCTGGCTGGCCCTGTGGGCCGGCGACCAGGTGGGTGGCCTGGTATTTAATGACCAGGAGCTGGAGGTGCTGCGCCCCGCCCGGCGTAAGAAATCCGTACTGCGCCTGCTGGACGCCCTGGCCAGCCAGCAACACAAACCGGACGTGCCACCCCGGCCTTCGGCCCCCGACCACGGGCTGGACACAGCGCTGGCCGAAGCCCGGCGGGTGGCACATACCGGCAGCCGGATTTTCATCATCAGCGATTTCATGAACATCAGCGATAACACCACCAGCCTGCTCGGCGCCCTGGGCCGCCATAACACCGTGAGCGCCCTGCGCATTATGGATCCGCTGGAAAAACAGCTGCCGGACAGCGGCCAGTTTGCGGTGGCAGGGCCGGAAGGGCCGATCTGGTTTGATGCCTCCAATCCCGCGTTCAAAAAGGCCTGGCAGGAAAAAGTTGTCACCCATGAACGGCTGCTGGAAGACTGTTTTCGCACCTCCGGTGTGCAGGCGGCCACCATCATGACCAGCGAAGAGCCGGCAGCCGCCCTGCGCCAGCTTTTGGGCCCGGGAGGGCGGATTGGATGAACCCGCAAGATCCGTTAGCCCAACTGCGCGATATTCACCTGCCGGAAACCGGCGGCTGGTGGCCGCCGGCGCCAGGCTGGTGGATTCTTGCGGTCGTTGCTCTGGTACTGGCCGCAGTCGCTTTCTGGTTGCTGCGCCGGCGCCGGCAGCAGAACCTGTGGAAACGCCAGGCCCGCGAGGAACTTTTACAACTCGCTGCCAACCCGCGCCAGTGCAACGAATGGTTCAGTGAACTTAACCAGCTGCTCAAGCGGGTAGCCCGGCAGGCCTATCCGGACCGGCATCCGGAAACCCTCACCGGCCAGGGCTGGGCCGAATTCCTGCTGGAAACTTCTCCTTCCGAACGCATTGCCTCAAGGCCGGTAGCGGAAGCGCTGGTGCAAGCACCCTGGCGCCCGAACACCAACCTGGACCCGGGCCAGGCACTCGACTTTGCCCGGTTCTGGCTGGAGGCCCAGCTATGATTTCCCTGGCCTATCCCTGGCTGCTGTTACTGGCCCTGTTGCCGCTGCTGTTACTGGCCGGCAAACGTTATGGCAAGGGTGAACCGGTAGATGCACCGGTCATCCCGGTTGGCCACTGGTTGTCGGGCATGCCCGGCGTCAGCACCCGGGGGCGCCGGACACCGCGCTGGCGCCAGTTGCTGCTGCTTCTGGCCTGGCTGTGCCTGGTGCTCGCCATCGCCCGACCCCAGCATGTGGGCGAGCAAGTGCAGATGCCCGTTAGCGGCCGTGACCTGATGATGCTGGTAGACATATCGCCCAGTATGGATGAGCGCGACATGGTTATTCAGGGCCGCAGCATCAACCGCCTGCAAGCGGTCAAGCGGGTGCTGGACCAGTTTATCGACCGCCGGGAGGGTGACCGCCTGGGGCTGGTCCTGTTCGGCACCCAGCCCTACGTGCAGGCACCCCTGACCTTTGACCGGGAAACCGTAAGAACCCTGCTGCTGGAAGCCGGCCTGGGCATGGCCGGCCGGGCAACGGCAATTGGCGATGCCGTGGGCCTTGCGGTGAAACGCCTGCGGGATCGCCCCCAGGAGCAGCGGGTAGCCATCCTGCTGACTGACGGCGCCAACACGGCCGGTGAAGTGAGCCCGGACAAAGCCACCGAGATTGCCGCCGCCGCAGGTGTTCGTCTGTACACCATCGGTATCGGCGCCGATTCCATGATCCAGCGGGGACTGCTGGGCTCGCGGCGGGTGAACCCGTCCCGGGACCTGGACGAAGCCCTGCTCACCCGCATGGCGGAACAGACCGGCGGCCGGTATTTCCGGGCCCGCAGCCTCCCGGAGCTGGAAATGATCTACGACAGCATCGACCAGCTGGAGCCCATTGAGCAGGAAGGCCAGTTCTATCGCCCGGTTACCGAACTCTACGTGTGGCCGGCGGGCACAGCGGTTGCCCTGTGGCTGCTGTTGTCAGCACTGCGATTACTGGCCAGCCGGGCCCGCCGCAATGAATCCGGGGAGGTGCACCATGGCTGATTTTCACTTCCTGAGGCCCCTTTGGTTATTACTGTTGCTGGCACTGCCGGCGTTATACCTGGCAAGGCACAAGCTGCGCCAGGCCGATGCCGGCTGGAGCCGTTATATTCCCCAGCCCCTGCTGAAACCGCTTTTAAACAAACCTGGGCAAGGCGCCCCGGGCGGTGCCAGCCGGTCGCCGCTGCTGCCACTGAACATCGCCCTGCTGACCCTGGCCATCGGCCTGGCTGGCCCGAGCTGGCGTCAGGCCCCTACCCCGCTCAAACAACCGGAAGACAGTCTGGTGATTGTGCTGGACCTGTCGCTGTCCATGCTGGCCACCGATGCCGAACCAGACCGGCTGACCCTGGCCAAGCGCAAGATTCGGGACCTGCTGGCGCAACGGCGCGGTGGCCTGACCGCCCTGCTGGTGTACTCCGGTGATGCCCACACCGTTACGCCGTTGACCGAAGACTTCCGCACCATCGAGGCCATGCTCGGGGTTCTGGACCCGGCCATCATGCCGGCACAGGGTAACCGGGCAGACCTGGCCATCAGCCAGGCGGTGGATCTGCTACAGCAGGGTGCGCCGGGGCGCGGGCGGATTTTGCTGATATCCGATGATGTGCCCCGAAGTTATCACAGCGCCATCAACAATCACCTGGCCGGCACCGGCTATGCCCTGAGCACACTGGTTGTGGGCACACCGGAAGGTGGGCCGATTCCCCTGGCCAAGCGAGGCTTCCTGCGCAGTAACGGCGAGATTGTCATCGCCAGGGCCGACCCCGATGCCATGGAGAGACTGGCCCGGGCCAACGGCGGTGACAGCCACGAACTGACCCTTGGCGACGCGGATATCCGCGCCCTTGCGCTGGAACCGGGAGCGGAAGAGGATTGGTCGGAAACCGATGACGGCCTGACCATCAATCGCTGGCAGGACGACGGCTACTGGCTGCTGTGGCTGGCCCTGCCCCTGTTATTGCTGGGCTGGCGCCGGGGTGCCTTTGCGGTACTGGCCCTGAGCCTTGTACCACTGACCCTGACACCTCGCCCGGCCATGGCACTGGACTGGGGTGGCCTGTGGCAGCGGGACGACCAACGCGGGCGGGAACTGATCAGGCAGGATCCGGAGCGGGCGGCAGAGGTTCTGCAGCAGCCGGACTGGAAAGGCTCGGCCCTGTACCGCAGCGGCCGCCACGAAGAGGCTGCCCGGGCCTTTACCGAAATACCGACGGCCACCGGCCACTACAACCGGGGTAATGCCCTGGCCCGGGCTGGCCAGCTTGAACAGGCAATGGACGCCTACAAACAGGCCCTGGAGCAGAACCCCGACTTCGAAGACGCCCGCTTTAACCGGGACCTGGTTCAGCAGTTGCTCGACCAGCAACAGCAGCAGGAGCAAGATCAGCAACAAGGCGATTCCGGCGACCAGCAGTCGGAGAACAACCAGCAGCAGGGTGAGGATTCCCAGTCCGGCCAGGACAATCAGGAAAGCCAGCAGCAAGGCCAGCAAGACAGCCAGCAGGAATCCGAACAATCCGGTGAGACACAGGATTCCGGACAGAGCGGACAAGACGCCGAGCCACAGGCCGGCGAAGACACCCGGCAATCCGGGCAAGGGCAGCCGTCAGACCAGGAGCCTGCCGACAACGGGCAGGCTGTAGAAGCTCCGGCCGAAATTTCCGAACAACCGCTGGACCAGGGCCAGGAGCAGTGGCTCCGGCGTATTCCTGACAACCCCGGCGGGCTGTTGCAGCGCAAGTTCCTGCAGCAGTACCAGCAGCGCCAGACGCAACCCGACGAGGGCGATACATCATGGTAAAACGCATTCTTCTACCCGTTTTTCTGTTACTGGTACAGCTTGCCGCCCTGCACCCGGCCCAGGCCAGTGAGCTGTCGGTCGAGCCGGACCGCACGCAGCTGTACGAAGGCGAGGTATTAACCCTGACTGTGCGCGGCTCCATGGAAATCGACCTGAACCTGAGCAACCTGTTCAACTTTGACCTGTCTGACCTGCCTTCCCCCGACATTGAAAAGGTAGAGCCGGATTTCGAGATCCTGGCCCGGAACCAGCGTTACAGTGTGCAGACCGTCAACGGCGATATGACCGGGGAGATCACCTGGACCTACCAACTGGCACCCACCCGAACCGGCAAACTGACCATCCCGGAGCTGACCTTCAAGGATGCCACCTCCGAGCCGGTAGAGATTGACGTGGTGACCGGCACAGCGCCAGACCAAGAAGCCGGCGCCCGCGACAGTTTTATCGAACTGTCGGCCGACAAAGCCGAAGTCTATGTGCAGGAACAGCTGGTACTGACCATACAGCTGTTTTTCTCGGGCAACCTCATACGGGGCGAATTGTCGGAGCCGGAGCACCCCGATGCCATCATCGAATCCCTGGGCAAGCAGCGCGAATTCACCCGTTACCGGGATGGCGTCCGTTACCGGGTGGTTGAGCGACGCTATGCCATCTTTCCCCAGCAGCCGGGCCAGCTGAGCCTGGCCCCGATCCGCTTCGAAGGCCAGGCACGGGACGCCAACGGCCAGCTGAAGTTCCTGCGGGATCAACAGCAGCTTTATGATGTCCCGGTAAAACCGGTGCCGGATGCCTACCCGGCAGACCAACCCTGGCTGCCGGCTCGCAGCCTGGCACTGGCTGAAGACGGCCTGCCGCCAGCAGGGGAACTGAACGCCGGAGCCAACCTGACCCGGAAAATCACCCTACATGCCGATGGCTTACCGGCAGAAGCCCTGCCGCCACTGCCGCAGGAAACCCCGGCGGCCATACGCAGCTACCCGGAAAGCCCCCTGAGAAATACCGAAACCACCGTCGACGGCCTTCGCTCCACCCTGCAGCAGGAAGCGGCGCTGGTGCCGGTGCAGGCCGGCGATGTGGTGTTGCCCGCCATCCGCATCCCCTGGTGGAACACAGAGACCGACCAACTGGAGCAGGCGATCTTGCCCGAGCGTCGCTACACCATCACCGGCAACAGCGCGGTCGCCGCTGCGCCGGTGCCGGATAACAGCGCCCCGGAGACTCCGCCCGCCACTACTCCGGCCACCGCAGATGACCTGCCCCCGGCAGACCGCACGGGCTCTTTCTGGCTTTGGCTTTCGCTGGTACTGGGATTGCTCTGGCTGGCTACCCTGGTGCTGTGGTGGTTGTCCCGAAAACCGTCCGGCGGCGCGCTATCATCCGGGCCGCTGGAAGACGCCACCGAAAAACACGCCTATGAGCAGCTGATTCGTGCGGCTAAAAACGGTTCCGCAGACACCACCGGCCAGCTGCTGCACTGGGCCAGGTTACGTTTCCCGGAGCAGCGCTTTGCGACGGTCCGCGATGTGGTCAGGTTCAGTGATGACCCGGAACTGGCCGGCCATCTGGAGCAACTGCAGGCACAGCTGTTCTCGAAACACCAGCAGGCTGTTTCGAATGAGGCACGACAGGGATTGGGGAAAGCATTGGAGAGGTTGAGAAAGCGGAAGGCGCAAAGCGAAGACAGCCGCTACGGGCTGCCTCCGCTGAATCCGGTCAGTCGATAAGTTCCTGGCTGATCACCAGTTCAACCGGCTCGCCATCGGCCTCCGGTGGCAGCACTTGCGCTTCCACCTGGCCCTGCCAGTCACCGGCTTGCGGGTTGATGCTGCCGCTGCGGCTCAGGCGCGCGACAATCACGACTTCTTCTGCGGAGGAAATGGTGGCCTCCGGCGACATGGCGTAGCTGTCATCCAGGCGGATATCTACCGGCAGAACACCGGCGGTCATGCGGGCGACAGCCACCGGAGCCCCACCTGATGTGCCCTTTGCACGGGCAAAGACAAACAGGGTGGTGTCACCTGGCACGCTGTCCCTGAACGCATCATCCAGGGAAATTCTCAGGGCCACACCGGCAGACGGTGCCGCAGGCTCCGGAGCCTGCGCAGCCGGAGGTGTTTCGCCCAGGCGGTTGTAGGCTTCGGCAATGCCACCGCGAATAGAGGCAATCTGCGGATGGTCCGGCGTGACCTCAACAATGGTTTCCCAGTATTCGATCGCTTCACGGTAGTTCTGCTGGCTGAAGGCATTGATGCCCAGCAGCCCCAGCGAGTTCACTTCGTTCGGATCCAGGGCGCGGGCTGACTCGATGGCCGCCATCACGCCCGATGTCATCTGCCCTTCGCTCTGGAAGTACAGCGCCTGGGCTGACAGGCCCCAGGCTACGGAGCTGGCGCTGGGCTCTTCCTCAGTAATCCCGGCCAGGCGCTGGAAGGCTTCGGCCGCATCCTCGTAGCGTTCGGTACGCATGTAGGTCTGGCCCAGCATGGCCCAGCCGTCGGCGTTATCCGGATCCTGCTCGAGGCGGTCCCGCAGCTGGTCTGCCAGTGCGGACATGCGCGCGGTCTGGTCATCGTTACCGGAAGCACCCATTTCCTGCATGGTGATGAACTGCTCTACCCGGTCCATGGCGCCCCATTCCTGGTAACCCAGGTAGGCTCCGGCGGGCAGCAGAAGCACAGCCAGCAAGGCAACAACCATGGCGCTGCGCCGGCCTGCCAGCCGCTGGCGGGGCTGTTCGTTTTCTGGAACGTCATCAAGCATGGCGCCGGCCAGCTCTTCTTTCAGTTGCTGGTAGCTTTCGGCGTCCAGGATGCCGGCTTCGTGCTCATCATCCAGCTCTTTCAGGCGGGACTTGTAGGCCAGCAGGTTCTGGTTTCTGAGGTCTGCATCCATCCGCGCCTTGGGGCGGTGAAAGAACACCGGGTACAACACAAATGCCAGGGCGATGAGAATGAATACCGTCGCGGCAATCCAGAATGTTTCAGTCATGGAGTCTTCGTCGCAGTTGGGGATGTGTTACGCGGATCAGCGCTCGGATGGCTGATCCTTATCGGCCAGCATCTGTTCGACCCTGGCTTTTTCTTCGGGGCTGAGCGCCGGTTCCTGCTGGCCCTGTTTGCGCGAGCGCATTACCACGCCAGCCACAATCAGCAAGCCGCCAATCACGGCAATGGCCGGGAACGCCCAGAGGAAAATCGTGCGCTTGTCGACCGGCGGTTTGTACTGCACAAACTCGCCAAAACGGTCCACCAAGGCGCCGACGATTTCATCGTTGGAAGCGCCTTGCTGCATCATCAGGTACACCTCGTCCCGCATATCCTTGGAGATGGGGGCGTTGGAATCAGCGATATTCTGGTTCTGGCACTTGGGGCAGCGCAGCTCGGCAATCAGGTTCTGGTAACGCTGCTCTTCAGCCCGGGTATCGAAGTCGTAGACCTCCATCACCTCGGCCCGGAGTGGTGAAACCACAAACAGCACGGCCAACAGTAGCGGATAAAAACGCATCAGCTATTTCCCTTTGCCTGATTGAGCACGGGCAGCAGGACTTCCTGCCAAACCCGCTCGTTCACCACACCCACATGCCGGTACAGAACGACACCGTCGGCGTCGATCACATAGGTTTCCGGAGCGCCGTATACACCCAGGTCAAAGCCGAGGGATCCGCGAGGGTCGAAGATAATGGTTTCGTAGGGATTGCCGAGGCGGCCCAGGAAACTGAACGCGGTTTCCCGCTGATCCTTGTAGTTCAGGCCGACAATGCGCACGCCTTCGTTGCTGGCCAGGTGCATCAGGTATTCATGCTCGTCCCAGCAGGACGGACACCACTCGGCCCAGACATTCAGCAGGGACACCTGCCCCTGGAAAACTGAGGTGTCCAGCATATGTTCCGGGTCGTGCAGGTCCTGCAGCTGGAATTCCGGTACCGGTTTGCCGATACGGGCCGATTCCAGCTTGGTGGGATCCTTGCCGATACCGGCAAACAGGAAGACCCCGATACCCACCGCAATCAGCAACGGAACAAACAGTAGCAGGCGCCTCATGACGACGCCTCCGCCGGCTTGCCGGGAGCCGTGTTGCCAGCCTGGGCTTTCTGTTTTTCCTCAGCTTTTACACGAATGCGGTAACGCTTGTCGGCAATGGCCAGGAAGCCGCCGATGGCCATCACCAGGGAACCCAGCCACAACCAGCGTACCAGCGGCTTGTACTGCAGGCGGATAGCCCAGGCGTCGTCGGAAATCCGCTCGCCAATAGCCACAAATACATCCCGGAACAGGCCGGCATCAATATCCGCCTCGGTCATCACGCTCATACCCACCGGGTAGTTACGCTTCTCCGGGTGCAGGTCGGTAACCAGCTTGCCATCCAGGAACACGTTAAAGCTGCCGTACTGGGCAGTGAAGTTGGCGCCCTGCCGCTCACCGATGTCGGTGAACACGATTTCGTAATCGCCCACCATGGCGGAATCACCCGGCACCATGCGGACATCCCGCTCGACACCGTAATTGGACACCACGGTGGCACCGGCCATCACCATAGCCACACCAAGGTGCCCCAGCACCATGCCCCAGTAACTGCGGGACTGGCGCTTGAGGCCATGCAATCGGCCCTGGCGGGAAGCAGACTTGTCCCACAGGTCCCACAGGGTAGCCACGGCAATCCAGATGGCAGTGAACACACCGGCAAAGGCCCAGGGCGCAAAGCTGCCGTAGTTGACCATCACCGCAGCTGTCGCCACCAGGCTGATCGCCAGCGGCCACAACAGTTTACGGGCCAGCATACCGCCGTCGGTTTTCTTCCAGCGGGAGAAAATACCGGCACCCAGCAACAGGCCGGTGGCCACGGCCAGCGGGCTGAAGGTGGTATTAAAGAATGGCTCGCCGATGGACAGCTTGCCGGCATCCAGGTAGTCCAGGACCAGCGGATACAGGGTACCGATGGCCACCAGCAGCGTGGCGGACACCAGCAACACGTTGTTCAGCAGCAGGAAGATTTCCCGGGACAGGGAACCGTAACGGGAACGCACGTGCACCACCGGTGCCCTGAACGCGTAGAGCAGCAGGCTACCCACTACCGTAATACCCAGCAGCATCAGCAGGAAGCTGCCCCGCTCCGGGTCAGAAGCGAAGGCATGTACCGAGGTGAGAACGCCGGAGCGCACCAGGAAGGTGCCCAGCAAGCTCAGTGCGAAAGTCACGATGGCCAGCAATACGGTCCAGCTTTTGAACACGCCACGTTTTTCGGTCACCGCCAGCGAGTGCATCAGCGCGGTGCCGGACAACCAGGGCAACAGGGATGCGTTTTCTACCGGATCCCAGAACCACCAGCCGCCCCAGCCAAGCTCGTAGTAAGCCCACCAGCTGCCCAGCGCGATGCCGATGGTCAGGAACGACCAGGCAATGGTGGTCCAGGGCCGGGACCAGCGGGCCCAGGCCGCGTCCAGACGACCGTTGATCAGGGCGGCAATAGCGAAAGCAAAGGCCACGGAGAAACCCACATACCCCATGTACAACATGGGCGGGTGCATGATCAGCCCGATATCCTGCAGCAGGGGGTTCAGATCCTGACCATCCGCCGGCACGCTCGGCAGCAAACGGTCAAAGGGGTTGGACGTCACAATGATGAACAGGAAAAAGCCGACACAGACCATGCCCATCACCGCCAGCACCTGCGACACCATGGTCGAGGGCAGCTTGCGACTGAAGACGGCAACAGCCAGGGTCCACCCGGTCAGCATCAAAATCCACAGCAGCAGGGAGCCTTCGTGGCCACCCCACACCGCGCTGAACTTGTAATACCAGGGCAGCATGCTGTTGCTGTTATTGGCTACATAGGTAACCGAGAAATCATCAACCAGGAAGGCATGGGTCAGGATGGCAAAGGCCAGCCCGGTAAACACAAACATGCCCGACGCCAGGGGCCGGGCAAACGCCTGCAGACTGTCACGCCCGGTGAGCGCACCGGCCAACGGGACGACGGCAAGAAGCACCGAGAGCAACAGCGCGAGTATCAGTGCAAGCTGTCCGAGTTCCGGATACATCAGAAATCTCCAAGGTCAGTCATGATTCGGGGCTCAGTAAGCCGCGCTTTCTGCAGCTTTCTCTGCATTCGCCTTGTTCAGGCCCTTGGATGACTTCTCCAGGGCATCGGCTACTTCCGGCGGCATATAGTTTTCATCGTGCTTGGCGAGAACCTGGTCTGCCACAAACAGGCCTTCTTCGTTCAGTCGACCCATGGCCACCACGCCCTGCCCTTCTGCGAACAGGTCCGGCAGGATGCCTACGTACTGTACAGGCACAGACGCGGCATAATCCGTCACCCGGAAGTTCACCTTCAGGCTTTCGGTATCACGTATCACGCTGCCTTCTTCCACCATGCCGCCGGCACGGATACGTACATCAACCGGGGCATTGCCGGCAGAGATTTCTGTCGGGTCGTAGAACAGGTTGATGTTCTGGCGCAGTGCATAGGTCGTCAGGCCCACCGCCAGCGCGATGCCGGCAACCAGGAAGGCAAGAATGGTCAGTCTTTTTTTGCGGATCGGATGCATGGGTTACCTGCTGTTCAGTCCTGGGAAACTTCAACTCGGGTGAAAGTGGCCGCCGCTTTCGGGCGGGCGCTGTCTTTGCTTCCCTGCTGCTGTTCTAGCCTGCGCCTGCAGGAATCGTATACGGCACGGTTGCGGCGTGCAGACCAGATCATCAGCCCGCCCAGCAACACAACAAATACGGCGTAGCACGCCCACACATAGGGGCCGTGCCCTTCCATGGCAATAAATGCGGAGAACGAATCGAATGCCATTGGTTATTTCCTTCCCGCCAGAACAAGTTCTCTGACCCAGCGGGTACGCTGCTCCCGCAACAGGATCTCGGTTTTCATTCGCAGACAGGCCAGCCAGCCAAACAACAGGTACAGGCCAAGCACTGAAAGCAGCAACGGCACCCACATTTCCATCGGCATGGAGGGCTTTTCAGTCAACTTGAAGGTGGCCGGCTGATGCAGTGTATTCCACCAGTCCACCGAATATTTGATGATAGGGATATTTACTACCCCCACCAGTACCAGCACCGCCACGGCCCGGGCGGCAGATTTCTCGTCGTTGATGGCACGGTCCAGCGCGATGGCGCCACCGTACAGGAACAGGAGAATTAGCATGGAGGTGAGACGGGCATCCCACACCCACCAGGTGCCCCAGGTGGGCTTACCCCACACAGCTCCGGTGAACAGCGACAGAAAGGTGAGCACCAGCCCCACCGGCGCGATGGCTTTGACAAACACGTCCGCCAGTTTCATGCGCCAGACCAGGGTGACCACGGCAGCAACCGCCATCATTATGTAAATGGACTGGGCCAGGAACGCTGCCGGCACATGGATGAAGATGATCCGGTAGCTGTTGCCCTGCAGGTAATCTTTCGGCGCAAACGCCAGCCCCCACACCAGTCCGGCCAACAGCACGATCAGCCCGCCGGCCAGCAACCAGGGCATCAAGCGGTTAGCGATGCCGTAAAACCACTTGGGGGAACCCAATTTGTGAAACCATTGCCACATCAGTTGGTCACCGTCTTTCTTTTAACTGTTAGACATGCTGATTCGCAGCGCGGCGGCGGCTGCAAATGGCGCCAGGGTCAGCGCCAGTACCAGGAATGCCCCCATCAATGCGAGATAACCGGCCACGGGCGCGCCCTCGGCTGCTGCCGCCACGGTCCCGGTACCGAAAATAAGCACGGGAATGTACAGCGGAATGATCAGCAGTGACAAGAGCACACCGGCAGACCGTAACCCCAGTGTCAACGCCGCGCCGATGGCACCAATCAGGCTCAGTACCGGGGTACCGATCAGCAGCGTTAGACACAGAATTGCCACAGAGTTCCCGTCCAGGTGCACCATTATTCCCAACACTGGCGCAAGCAGTACCAGCGGCAGGCCGGTGAGTATCCAGTGGGCCAGTGTCTTGGCCAGGATCAGCAGGAACAGGGGCTGTGGCTGTAATATCAATTGCTCCAGGGTGCCATCATCAAAGTCGTGCCGGAACAGGTGGTCCAGCGACAGAAGCACCGACAACAAGGCCGCTACCCAGAGAATACCGGCACCGGACTGCTTGAGAAATGCCACTTCAGGGCTAACCCCCAGCGGGAAGAGGGTTACCACCATAATAAAGAACAGTAGCGGGTTGAGCAGATCCTGGCGCTGCCGGAAGGCCACGCGGACATCCCGCATGAACACAGCCGACATGGCCTGCAGCGGGCCAATGGCACTCTCTACCGGTTTCAACGCCGGCCGGGATTCAGCATTCATCACTCTGCCCTCCCCCCAGTGTAATGCGCTTCATTCCGGGCAGCTGCAGGTCGTGGTGAGTCGTCACCAATACAGCACCACCTTCTGCAGCCCGCTGCTGCAATAATTCTTCAATCGCTTTGACGCCATCCGCATCAATAGCCGTGAACACTTCATCCAGCAGCCACAAGGGTTCGTCTGCAATCAACAGGCGCGCCAGTGCCACCCGGCGCTGCTGACCGGCCGACAGATTGCGACAGGGTACATTCTCGAAGCCCGCCAGTCCTGTTCCCGCCAGTGCCTGCGACAATATGTCATCGCTGACGGTGCGGCGACCAGCCATCAGGGCCCTAAGGTTTTCCATGGGAGTCAGCAGGGGTTTGATGCCGGGGCGGTGCCCAAGGTACAGCATGTTGCGCAGGAAGGATTCACGGTGCCAGGCCCGGGGTTCGCCACACCAGAGCAGTTCGCCTGACCAGGCATCGTTCAAACCGGCAAGGGTTCTGAGCAGGGTGGTTTTGCCAGTGCCGTTGGGGCCTTCAATACGGGTAACGGTACCCGGCATTACCGAGAAGCTGAGATTCTGGAACAACAGGCGCTCGTCGCGCTCACATTCGAGATTTACAGCCTGTAATAACGGCTCGGACATCGGGGCCCCGTCTGCAGAGCGAAGGACGCCGCGCGGGCATCCGGTGAATGAGTGCGCATTATAACGAATGCGACACCGGATTACCTATGCGTGACGTCAATTACCGATGCACTGAGGCAGCCTAACTTATTGAATCAGGGTGCGCAGTGCCCACACTTGCTGCCAGCAGACCCTCATGCGCACGGGAATACAGTTGTTTCATTCAACGGCTCCAACCAGGCGCTCCACAAAAAATTCAAGATGCCCCCCGGGAGCAGAGGGTAAAGGCCAGTTTTCCACTTTTTCTGCCAGTGCCCGCATGGCGAGAGACGCCCTTGCCTTGGGGTAGGCTTCCATAAACGCCTTTTGCCGCTGCACCGCCTTGCGCACAGCTTCATCGTAGGGAATGGCGCCACTGTAGTGTAGCCCCGCATCCAGGAAACGACCGGTGACTCTGGTCAGTTTTTCAAACAGTTGGGTGCCTTCCCTGTCGTTGCGCACCTGGTTGGCCAGCACCCGGAAACGGCTGGTGCCGTAATCCCGGTTCATCATGCGGATCAGCGCGTAGGCATCGGCAATGGACGTTGGCTCGTCACACAATACCAGCAGGACTTCCTGGGATGCCCGCAAAAACGCCAGCACCGACTCCGACACACCCGCAGACGTATCGATGATCAGTACGTCGGTCTGGTCGCCCAGATCACTGAAGGCGTGGATGAGCCCGGCGTGCTGGGCCGCAGTCAGGCGAGTCATCGCCAGGCTGCCGGACGCAGACGGCGCCACCCGGATACCACCGGGGCCGTCTACCAGAATGTCTTCCAGGGAGCACTGGCCATCCAGCACGTGCTGAAGGTTATGGTGGACGGTCAGGCCCAGCATTACATCCAGGTTACCCAGCCCCAGGCCGGCGTCCATCACCACTACGCGGCGGCCCCGTTCGGCCAGTGCGATGCCAAGGTTAACGGCTATGTTGCTTTTGCCTACGCCACCCTTGCCGCTGGACACGGCAATTACCTGAACCGGACGGGGTTTATTCATGATTGTTATGGTTCTCTGAAAAACTTGCTGCGCGGCCTGTTCATGGCCCTCTGAGTGCCTGACGCGGAGCTAAAGATACGGTATCCTTGCGCCATTTATTTCAAGCAAATCCACGCCAGATTATCCGAACACACAGGTGACCACAAATGCCAATCCACGAAGTAAAGCACCCCCTGATCCAGCACAAACTTGGCCTGATGCGCCGGGCAGACATCAGCACCAAGAATTTTCGTGAACTGGCTCAGGAAGTTGGCGCCCTGTTGACCTACGAGGCAACCAAGGATTTCAGCCTGCAGGAGCAGACCATTGATGGCTGGGCAGGCCCGGTCACCGTGGAGCAGATTCACGGCAAGAAGATTACCATCGTGCCGATTCTGCGGGCGGGCCTGGGCATGCTGGACGGCGTGCTGAGCCTGATTCCGGTCGCAAGGGTAAGCGTGGTTGGCCAGATCCGTAACGAAACCACCCTGGAAGCGGAAACCTACCTGGAAAAACTGGTGGGCGAGCTGGACCAGCGCATGGCCCTGATTATCGACCCGATGCTGGCAACCGGTGGCTCGATGATTTCCACCATCGACCTGCTCAAGAAAGCCGGCAGCACTGAAATCCGTGCCCTGGTGCTGGTGGCGGCTCCGGAAGGCGTGGAAAAAGTCCTGGAGAAGCACCCCGACGTTTCCATCTACACCGCTTCGGTTGACGAACGCCTGAACGAGAAGGGCTACATCCTGCCGGGCCTGGGCGATGCCGGCGACAAGATCTTCGGCACCAAGCAGAAGGACGTCTGAGTATGCAGGACCATAGCAACGACCCGGTCTGGAAGCAGGCTCTGGCCGGCTCCCAGATGCTGCTGGTGGCGTTCGGCGCCCTGGTGCTGATGCCGCTGATTACCGGGCTGGATCCTAACGTGGCCCTGTTCACGGCGGGTGTCGGCACCCTGATTTTCCACATCGTAACCGGCGGCCAGATTCCTATCTTCCTGGCCTCTTCGTTCGCGTTTATTGCCCCGATCATTGCCGCCAAGGGCCGGTTCGGGCTGGAAGAAACCCTGGGCGGCCTGATGGCGGCAGGTATTCTGTACATTATCCTGTCTGGCGCGGTTCGTCTGCGGGGCACCGGGTTTGTAACCCGCCTGCTGCCGCCGGTGGTCATCGCCCCGGTGATTATGACCATCGGCCTGGGCCTGGCGCCCCTTGCCGTGCATATGGCTTCCGGCCGCACCGGTGACGGTGCCGCAGAGCTGGTGCCCTACAACACAGCCATCTGGATTGCGATGATTTCCCTGACGGTAACCATTGTGATGTCGGTCTGGGCCAAGGGTATTTTCCGGCTAGTTCCGATCATGTTCGGGGTTATCGTGGGCTATGTGCTGTCCTGGTTCGCCGGCATTGTCGATACCACCGCCATCGAGCAGGCGGCCTGGTTCTCGGTTCCGAACTTTGTGGCGCCGGCATTCAGCTGGGGTGCCATCCTGTTCATGATTCCGGTGGCCATTGCCCCTGCCATCGAACACATTGGTGACGTACTGGCCATTGGTAACGTGACCCGCAAGAACTACCTTGAAAAGCCCGGGCTGCACCGCACCCTGCTGGGTGACGGCCTGGCCACCAGTGCCGCCTCCATGCTGGGTGGACCGCCCAACACCACCTACTCGGAAGTGACCGGCGCAGTCATGCTGACCCGTAACTTCAATCCGAAAGTGATGTGGTGGGCGGCCGTTGTTGCCATTGTTTTGGCCTTTGTGGGCAAGTTCGGTGCCGCGCTGCAAACTATTCCTGTGCCGGTCATGGGCGGCATTCTATGCCTGCTGTTCGGGTCGATCGCCGTGGTGGGCCTGAACACCCTGATCCGCCACCAGGTGGATTTGTCTCAGTCCCGTAACCTGGTGATCGTCGGTGTTACCCTCGTGTTCGGTATTGGCAACATGGTGCTGGGGCAGCTGGAAGGGATCGCCCTGTGTGCCGTGGTGGCGATTATCCTGAACCTGGTCCTGCCAGGCGAGAAAGAAGCCTGGGGCCGCAAGATCTACGAAAGCAAAAACGATTAACCGAAGTTCTCGAGGCGCTGCTGCACCTCCCGGAACTCCGTGTAAATCTGCTCCAGTACGGCCGGAGCCTGTTCCAGTGCTCCGGCCTTACCCAGCTTCTCCGCTTCAAAGCACACCTGCCCCAGCCGGGGCGCACCAATATTGATGCTGCTGCCCTTGAAGCTGTGGGCGGTCTTGGCAAAAATGTCCGGGTTATTCTCTGACAGCGCCTGCTCTAGGCTTTCGATGCGGCTCCTGGAGTCGGCCAGATAGGTCTGGATCAGGACATCAAACTCTTCTTCCATGACATCCTTCAGTTCGGCCAGCGCCTCTTCATCAAGATGCGGTTTGTCGTTCATCGGTCAACTCCCTGTCGTGCGCATATCCCGATACTTTCTCAGAAAGGCCGCCGGAATCAAAGCCCCGCAGGCAAACTCGGGGCGCTTCGGCGTCAGGAGGACGGGGGTTCTTCCCGCAGGCCGTACTTGCGCACCTTCTCTACCAGTGTGGTTCGGCGGATACGCAATTTCTCTGCAGCCCGTGCCACCACACCCCCGGTTTCATTAAGGGCCTGCTCGATCAGTTGCTTCTCGAGATTGGCCAGGTAGTCCTTGAGGTCTATGCCGTTAACCGGCAGCAGTACCGGCCCGTCCAGCCCCACCAGGCCGGGAATGGCAGACGGCAAGCCCTGATCTTCCGGCGCCCGGTGTTCGTCGTGGTCATCCAGGTAGCGGAACTTCCGGGGCAGCTCCTGAACACCAATCACGCCGTAGGGGTACATAATGGCCAGCCGCTCCACCAGGTTGGCCAGCTCCCGCACGTTGCCCGGCCAGTCATGGCGGCACAGGCTCATGATGGCAGCCGAGTTCAGCCGCAGGGAGCCGCGTTTTTCCTTTTCCATACGGGAGATCAGTTCGTTGATCAGCAGGGGAATATCTTCGACCCGATCACGCAGGGCGGGCATATCGATGGGAAAAACATTCAACCGGTAGTACAGGTCTTCACGGAAGCGGCCGGCTTCGATCAGCTGTTCGAGATTCTTGTCTGCCGCCGCAATAATCCGCACGTTGGTGGGCCGGGAGCGATTACTGCCGATGCGTTCGAAGTTGCCATCCTGCACCAGCCTAAGCACCTTCACCTGGGTGTTCAGGGGCAGCTCGCTGACATCATCCAGGAACAAGGTTCCGCCGTTGGCCAGTTCACAGCGTCCGGCCCGCTCGGTGATGGCACCGGGAAAGGCTCCCTGTTCATAGCCAAACAGCTCGCCTTCAAGCAGCTCCGCCGGTATGGCACTGCAGTTTACCGGCACGAAGGGCTGATCGCGACGATCGGAATGGTAGTGCAGGTTCCGGGCGACCACCTCCTTGCCCGTTCCGGATTCTCCGGTAATCAGCACGCTGACGTCCCGGTCGGCGACCTGCTCCATCAGATCCCGCACCTGTTGTATGCGACGGCTGGTGCCCACCAGGCTGCGAAACAGCTGGACACCCCGCTGGTGCCCGCGGCCATTGCCCTGGTCAAACTGGGAACGGTACACCTGGGCCCGGTGCAGGGAATCGACAAACTTGGCGTAATTCAGGGGCCATTCAAGGCGGGCGATAATGCGACTGGCGAGATCCCTGGGCAGGTCGGCAGCCTCGGGCCCGCCGGCCAGCAACACCGGCAAAGCCGGGGCGATGCGGGCAAGCTCCTGAAGGCTATTCTGCACGGCCTGGCCATCACCTGCCACCACGGCCACGGAGAAACTCTCCGGCTGATCCTCCCCATCCCCCACTTGCGCTGCCACTGACAGGTCGTCAGCAGCCACCGGGCCTTCACCCAGAAATTCCAGGATAGTAACAAGATCCCGGCGCAGGCCGGGATCTTCACTCACTACCAGTACTTTATTGTTGTTGGGCATTAACCGGTATCTCTGTCAGGTATCAGCGTCGTGCTGCCCGCCGTGCCGCCGAGGCGGTAAATTCATTACCCCGGAAGCCCGGATCGAAATCGTAGGCCGGGTAACCGTTATCCAGGCCATCAATGTAATAACGCTGCGCCTTGAGGTCGTAGGTCATTTCCATGGTGGTCCAGAACACCGGCACACTGTAGTAACTGATGTTGTGGGCTTCAGACACGCGCCACAGCTCACCCTCTTCGTTGTACTCTTCAGAGGCCATGATCTGCCAGCTGTCTTCATCAATGTAGAACACCCGGCGATCGTAGATATGGCCAATACCAATGCGCCGCTTGGCTTCCACTACCCAGACCCGGTGCAACTCGTAGCGGGTCAGCTCCTGGTTGATGTGGTTCGGGCGAATCACATCCGAGGGGCGAATGTTGTCGTCATGCAGCTTGTACGCATTGTACGGCACCAGCAGTTCCCGCTTGCCTTTCAGCTCCCAGTCGTACTGGTTAGGGGCACCGTTGTACATGTCTTTCTGGTCAACGGAACGCAGCGACGAGGAGTTGGGCAGATCTGTCTCGTAGGCCAGGTTCGGTGACCGGCGCAAACGCCGTGAACCGGAATCATACCGCCATGCCAGCCTCGGTGAACGGACCTGGTCCAAAGTTTCGTGCACCAGTGTGATGGTGCCGGCCAGCGTGCTGGGCGCGATGGTCTCGGTTTTCAGGTAGAAGATCTTGTTGTCGATATCTGCCAGCTCGGCGCCAATCTGGCTGTAGGCAAAGTAGTAATCGTACTGGTTAACCACTTCGTTGTAGGCGCCATCCCGCTGGGGCGTGGCGGAGGCACTGCGGAACGAGACCTCTTCACCCCGATAACGAAGAATGTGGTTCCAGATCGCCTCAAGCCCGTTCTGGGGAATGGGGAACGGACTGGTCATGATGGTATTGCGCACGCCGTTACCATTATCCAGCAGCTCTGCGCTCAAGGCATTTTCGAAAGACTTTTCGTAGACATGCTCGGGGAAGGCTGCAGTCCTGCGCGTCTGGTAAACCGGCATAAAGAATTCCGGCCCGTACTGTTCCAGCATCCGGACATGGCCGTCCGAGAGCACATCACGGTATTGGTCCATGTTGTCGCGGGTAATGGTGTAAAGCGGCTTGTCTTCCGGGAACGGATCAATCTCCTTGGTTCCCTCGCGCCAGTTTGCCGGTGGTGTTGCCAGGCCACCGTTCCAGGCCGGAATGGTGCCTTCGGCATTACCGGCGCGTTCGGCACCGACCGGTGTGAGCTCGTTGTTCAACCGCTCTGCTTCGGCAGGTGAAACCTTTGCCACAGCGGATCCGGACAACCCCATTACTGCTGCGGTAACCGCCGCAACCAACTGGTTTCGCATCCCTCAACCTCCATTCTGAATGGTCGGGCGATCGACCTTCGCCCGAATTGCGGGTCTTTTTGCCAGTTTCAAACGCCCGTTTCAAGTGAAGGTTTGTAGTTTCTTGTGAACAGGCACCTGCATCAACAGCGACCATCAAAGGGGAGGAAATGGGTGGACAAAAATGATACTATTAGCCGCTTGGCCTGATCGATATACAAGGGTGTGGTCTTCAGGCGGGCAACTGATCATCCGGCACTGCATGTGGGCAGGTATTGCATGGCTTCAACGTGGTATTCACTGGTTTCACAAAAACTGTACCTGGCCCAGGTACTGATCCGGGAATTTGACCAGCCAACAACCAACAATGCTGCCAGCACCGGACTGCCGGCAGCCGTGATCGGAGAAGCCCGGTCTCAGGCAGTGGCAGAAGTCCTGCTGCGAGCCCGCGACGTACTACTGACCATGATCGCAAGGCTGCACCAGAAAAAGACGGAAACGCCGCACAGCCTGGCCGAGTTAAAGGCGCTGTTCGAATACGATGTGGCGGAAGTCGAGACTCTCGACAGCCTCGCGCAGCAGCGGGACAGCTGGTGGAACCACCTGGTTCAGCTGGACAAGGCCCTGGGCCAACCACCAGCGCAGAAAAAGACGGTCTCTGCCGACAACATTATTGCGGTAGCCGCAGAAGAAGGCCCGGACCGCTCCCTGCAGGCACTGGAACAGACCAGGGCAGCCATGGCCGTTTTTGCAAGGGAACTCGAAGAGCGGCACGGCGAGTGGTAGCAGCCCTGACCACGGCTGCACCGAAACAACCCGAATGACGACAAAGGTTTAACGAATGTCACCATCGTTTTTTGAAATTGTACAACTCTCTGACGGCGACTACGCATTGCGCCGGATAGACGATGATGCCGCCCCACTGGTGCGCATTTCTTTTTCCGAAGAAGCCCGGGAAATGATGGAGAACCGGGATATGAACGTGGCCAAGGCCATGATTGCTGCAGGCATTGAAGCCGCCGGCAATATCGACTACGACATGGGCCATGACATGGACTGGGATGAAGAAGACGGCGACGCGATCGACCCCCAGCCCAGCTATACCCTGCATTGACCGATACTGCGCCAGCCCTCAGCGCTGGCGCAAAATCACCCCGTGACTGTTGCCTTTCGCAGAAGCCTTTTGCAGTGAATCGAAGGCGGCGCGCCCCAGCTTGTTGGTCCAGAGCACTACCGCATGACAGGTACCTGCGCCCAGGGCGCGCTCTGCCAGCTGCTGGGCCGGGTATTCCGCAGTTGAACGCAGCACCAGGATCTCGTTTGCCACAATGCCGTGCATCTTCTGCCACTTGGCCACCAGCGCCTGGGGCGGATCAATCCACGCCAGCCAGCGCTTTTCCTGGTTCAGCTGGGTGAGCATGGGCAATAACAGCTGAAAGTTCTCTACCTGTCCTTCCGGCAGGATAATCTCCGTCACATTGCCGCCCAGGCCCGAATGACCCGCTGCCGAACCACCTGCAGTCCGGCGCATGCTTGCCGGGCGCTGGCCCGCAGAGATCGCTTGCGCCGGTGCCACTGTGGCCGGATGAAACGCCATGTTCTGATTGAAGCTCAACTGTTCCATAACTCACCTGCCTGTTCAGTGAAGATCGGAGCGCCGGATTACACCCACACCAAGACCTTCGATAAACAATTCCTGCTCACTCAGATCCACTTCGATAGGAGCAAACTCTTCGTTCTCCGCAATCAGCCAGACCCTTGAGCCTTCACGGCGATAGCGTTTGACGGTAACTTCCTCGCCCACCCTGGCCACTACTACCTGGCCATTGTGAACATCCTGCGTGCGATGCACCGCCAGCAGGTCGCCATCCAGGATGCCGATATCCTTCATACTCATACCCCGAACCCGCAGCAGGTAATCTGCCGAGGGCGAGAAGAAGTCCGGCTTCAGGGTGCAATGATCTTCCACATGCTCCTGTGCCAGGATCGGGCTACCCGCTGCTACCTGACCAATGACCGGCAACCCGAGATCCGGCTCAGCCTCCGGCAGGCGAATACCGCGGCTGGCGCCCGGCACCATCTCGATTGCACCTTTGCGAGCCAGCGCCCTGAGATGCTCTTCCGCCGCATTGGCAGAGCGGAAACCCAGCTCGGCAGCAATTTCTGCGCGAGTGGGTGGATAACCGGTTTCATCCAGATATCGCCGGATAATATCCAGCACCTGGGACTGTCGGGCGGTCAGCTTCATGCTTTTTCTCCGGGGTTGCTCGTCCTGGTTTTTTATACAGTGATTTGACTATATACAGTGTTTTATCCAGTGTAAAGTCCCTGTGCAGTTTCTTTCCTTTGGGTAACGGGACACGGCGCAAGCCTGTGTTAAGGTGACCTGAAACGAAGCAAGGGGATGCAAACACTCCATGAACGCAGCCAATCGTTGCAAGATGCCGGAAAGACTGGAAAACCACGAAGGTGAAGAACGCCGCGTAGGGGTCGAAATCGAGCTTTCGGGGCTCGGTTACGAACAGCTCGTGCAGCATGCCGCCCGCCTGCTCGGCGGATCACCGGAGCTGATCTCACGCTACGTGACCGCACTGGACACCGAACATGGCCGCTTTACCATCGAACTGGACTCCGATCCCATCAAGGAGCTGGACCTGGACGACGAGCGCCTGCCGCAATCCATCCGGGAGCTGGGCAGCCATGCCATGGATGTGATCGACTTTGCTGCCGAGAAGGTCGTTCCGCTGGAGATTGTAGGCCCGCCGCTGGCGTTCTCGAAACTGGAACTGATCGAAACCCTGATGGATGAGCTACGGGAACTGGGCGCCGAAGGTAGCCGTGAAGCCATCTACTTTGCCTTTGGCCTGCAGCTGAACCCGGAATTGCCGGACCTGGAACCCGCTACCCTGGTAGCCTACCTGCAAGCCTTTGCGGCCCTTTACGACTGGCTTAAAGCCCGGCACCAGCTGGATATCAGCCGCAAGTTCACCACCTATATCGAACCCTGGAGCAGCCGGTATACCGAGAAGCTGATGGCGGATGACTACCGCCCGGACCTGGAAACCCTGATGCGGGATTACCTGCACTACAACCCCACCCGCAACAAGGCCCTGGACCTGCTGCCGCTGTTCGCCCATCTCGACAAGGAACTGCTGGCAGGCTTCGTGAAGGACCCCAGGATCAAGAGCCGCCCTACCCTGCATTACCGCCTGCCGGACTGCGACATCGACAACCCGCACTGGCATTTCTCCACGGTGTGGAATGACTGGGTGGTACTGGAGCAGCTGGCCGCACATCCGGAAGACCTGGCCGATTTACGCAGCCGGTTCCGGGAGGCCCAGAAGTTCAGCTTCCACAACCTCACCCATTCCTGGCGTGAGACCACGGACAACTGGCTGAAACAACACGGTTATGTCTGATTATCAGGGCAACGACATGCCGATGGCAGAAGAACTGCCGGAGAAGCCGGGGCTGACCATCGGCATCAGTGGCCCGGTGCGAAGAAGCCTGGCGCACCGGCTGATCAACCTGGCCTTGCGCCTGCACGGTGCCAACACCCATTACATTCGCCCCGGCAGTCATACCGATGTGTCCCTGCTGGACGGGCTGGTGCTGTCCGGCGGCACCCACGTGCACCCGGAGCTTTACGGGCAGCAACCCCAGGTAACGGCCCGGTACGATCGCAAGCGGGATTCCACCGATCACCGGCTGCTGGTTCAGGCCGAAGCCATCAATATTCCGGTGCTGGGCATTTGCCGGGGCGCACAGTTTATCAATGTGTTCCACGGCGGCACCCTGTGCCAGAACGTGACTCCGCTGCGGGAACATACCCGCCACCGGCCACTGTTGCTGCCCCTGCAAACCGTACAACTGGTGAAAGACAGCCGGCTGGGCCGGTTGATGCCTGCCACGGTGATTGGCGCCAACCGCATTCACAGCCAGGCCATCAAACGGCTGGGCCGGAACCTGCGGGTAACGGCCCTGGACAACGACCGGTTCGTACAGGCCATTGAAAACACCGGAGCCCAGTGGCTGATGGGCGTGCAATGGCATCCGGAATACCTGCTTTACCACACCGGGCACCGGCACATTTTCAGCCACTTTGTGCACGCCGCCCGGGGCAGAAAACTGGAAAGACTGGAAAGCCGATATTCGGCCTTTGATCAATAAGGAGTTTGATGATGGTATCGCTGAAACACCCCCTGGCACTGACCGCCGCCCTGTTAGCGACCGCGGCCGTGCCCCTGGCCGCCAATGCCGGCGAAGTCAGCCTGACCGGCGAAGGCGTGGTGCGTTACAACCCGGACAGCGCCCGCCTGCAGTTCTCCGTTTCTGCCGAGCACCGGCAAGCGCAAAAGGCTTCCGCCCAGGTAGCCGACACCATGGACAAGTGGCGCAGCGCCATCAAAACCTGGCGAGACCAGCTGCAGGACTACTCCGACGCGGATGTAAACCTGTATACACGCACCCTGCCGGTTCAGGAGAAAGGCAAGGAGCCGGAACAGGTCTCCGTCGCCAGCCAGACCGTGAGCTTCTCGGTCAATGACCTGGAACTGCTGAACCCGCTGCTCGAGCAGGCCAATAAACTGGGCCTCCAGTACAACCTTGGCAACCACCAGTTTTTCCATTCCGACGAGCAGGGGCTGGAGCAGCAGGCGTTGGCCCGGGCCATCGAGGACGCCCGAAACCGCTGCCAGTTCGTAGCGGAGCAGCTGGACAAAACCTGCGGCGAGGTGGTGTCTATCAACATCAACGGTGGGCACCGGCCCGTGCCGATGATGATGGCAGAAGCCAAGTCCGCCCGGGATACCGTCTCGAGCGTGGGCCCCCGTGAGATTCAGTCCAGCGTGAGCGCCACCTTCGAACTGGACTGAACCGGGTCAGAAATTGCGGGTATAGAAGATATCGAGGGAGGCCGCCAGCCCGCTGGCCGCTTCCAGATAGAAATACTTGCCCAGGTCATAGCGCAGCGCCACGGTCGTGATTGGCTCGAAAATACCCACCCCGTAGCGCAGGCTGAGCTCGTCGGTAATGTAACCACTGGCCACTACGGCAGACTGGTCGCCAGAGCCTTCCGCTTCCAGGGTCAGGTTACGGATACCCAACTCGTCTCCGATACTCTGGGTTATACCGCTGGCCTGGTTCAGCCCCAGCGAAATCGCCGCCCGGCTCATCTGGCCTTCATCCCCCTGGCTCTGGGGTGCCCGGCCGAGAATGATGTACGACAGCGCATCACTCTGGGGCATGGACGGCTCCGAGAACACTTCCGTGGTCGGCGCGTTCACCGGCCCGCTCAGGCGAATACCCGCCACAACGGTATCGACGGTGCGCACGGCTTCAACATCCAGGTACGGCTCGGCCAGAGACCCCACAAAGATGATCCGCGCCCGGCGCAGGTCCAGGTCTTGCCCGAAGGCTTCGTAGCGGCCGTCCACCAACTGCAGGGTGCCGCGGGTATCCATGTTGTTGCCAATGCGAAGAGTACCCTCCAGGTTGCCGGTTACATCAAAGGCATTGAACGATACTTCGTCTTCACCCACCACTACGGTGATATCCATCAGCATGGTGCGAATGGTGGGCTCTTCCTGCTCGACACCGACAATGACTTCGTCCTCGGATACCGAAACCGCCGATGGCGGCAGGCCCTTGATTTCGATATCGCCCCGGGGCACATCCACCCGGCCTGACACCGCCAGCTCACCAGCGCGGAAAGCAATGGTCAGATCCGGGCCCACTTCTACCCGGGCATAGGGCTCGACCGAAACCGGCAGCCGCTCGCCGCTGATATTCAGCTGGACTTCAGGTTCATCCTGCCAGTCCAGGTAACCGCCCAGCTCGCCACTGCTGCGATCGTTACTCTTCCAACGGCCGCTGATGTCGGCCCGGCTGCCCAGAAATTCCAGAACCAGCACGATATCTTCCATGGGCAGCGGCAGGCCCGGGTCGAACACCCGGCCGTCGGTGAGGGCCAGCTCTCCTTGCAGCTGAGGCCGGAACAGTGGCCCTGACAAACTGCCCCTGCCATTGACTTCACCGGCCACTTCTTCGATGCCGGCAAAGGCCGACAGGAAAGCCAGGTTCAGGCCTTCCAGTGTGAAGCGGCCGTCAATTGGCCGGCTTTCGGTAGTCGGGTCTACCGCCAGCGCCAGGTCAAACCTGCCCAGCTCCGGCCCCCGGAGTGCTACATCCAGCTCGGCGTTGTCGGGTTTCAACCGGGCTTCCAGGGTCAGGGATTCATGCTGCAGGATCTCCCAGTCATCCAGGATCAGGAATTCAAAGGCACCGCCGCCAGCGTCCAGGCTGATCAGGCCATCGGGGCCCTGTTCGGTCAGTGCCAGGTTGATATCCGCGTTAAGCGATGCCTTCCAGCGAAAGGTTTCCGGGAACAAGGGTGCCAACGCCTGCATGGGGAACTGGCGAACCTGGTAGGCAATGCGGGTATCCGGCAACAGCTGCTGGTCTTCCGCGCATACCGAACTGGCCTGCCAGCGCCAGCAATGGGCGCCAAACAACACTTCGCCGTCAGCCGTGTAATTCAGGCTTGCCGGCGCTTCCAGCCGCCACGCTTGCTCCGGGCCGGGCACATCGATTTCGCCCCGGGCCAAGGCGCCCTGCCAGCTGTTCCAGGCTTCACCCAGGGCGCCGGCGAGTGTCAGCGCCACCGAGGCTTCCGGATGCTGCACAGTCAACGCCAGCTGGTGATCAGCCCGGGTACCATCAACGTCTGCAGTCACCGCGGCCAGTTCCTGTCCAGCTACACGCAACTCTTCTGCGTTGAGGCTGGCATCCAACACGCCGCCACTGGCAAGGCTGGCATCCAGTTCCATGTTTTCAATGCGCAGCAGGTCCTGCCATTCGAGTTCACTGGCATCAAGCGTCACCTTGCCCGTGGGATCCTGCGCCGAACCCGCCAGGTCCACCCTGGCCGAGAAGCGACCGGCCAGGCCAGGCAGCAAACGGTCCGGCTGCGGAAGGTTCACGGTCAGGCCGGCCCCCAGGCTCTCACCGTAGCGCCCCTCGCCCTCTATCCGGTTCTCCGCTATCGCTACCAGAAGATCCTGCACGCGCCAGTCGGTGCCGTCGCTGCTGAGCGTACCACGGGCGGTGGCCGGCTCCTGCTGCCAGCGACCTTTCAGGTCCCAGTCGGCGGTCATGACAGGCAGGCTGTCCGGCACCAGCCGCCCCTCGGAATTGACCTCACCATTGAGACTGGCTTCCAGCACCGGCACCCAGTAGCCCGGATTAAACTGATCCAGCAGCAGCCGGGCCTGCCAGGCCAGCTGATCCGCAAAGGCCAGTTCGGCATCACCGGTCAGGGAACCTGCCCCGGTGGTCATATCGAGTTGGGTAATGCGGACCGCTTCCAGGTCTCCGTTCAAGGCCGCAGTAAGTTCCGCATCGCCCTGGGGCCCGCTCACCGCAGCCTGCAAATCCGCGTTGTAATTGCCATCGTTGTACTCAACCTGCCCTGCCAGCCGGTTCACGGTGACCGGTGGCGGCTCCAGCCCGGGAATCAGCCCGAACCACGGGAAACGGTCAAGGGTAAGGTCCGCCCCGGCCTGCAAGCCTCCCGACCAGCTCGCGCTGCCCTGAACTTCCAGAGTGCCCGGCGTGGCGGTTTCTTCACCGGAAGGCACCCCGGCCGCCGGTCCGGTCATGGTCAGCACCAGGTTGTCGACACCACCCGTTGTGACCAGGCCCCTGATGACGGTTTCGATGGTGCCGGTTGTACCGGGAAGGTTGGCACTGGTACGGGTACGGAAGCCGTTGGCAAGGGAGCCGTCCAGCGACACCACCCAGTTTTCCAGGGTCAGGGTTTCCGGCAGGGCGCCGTAGGCCAGGAAGCTCTCGGATTCAATGGTGAGCGCCGCCGGCAACTGCGCTGCCAGCGGCTGCACGGTGCCACTCATTCGTGCATTCAGGTAACCGCTGCTGGTGCCGGATACCCGAAGATCCCGCACGCTGCCCGCCAGGTTGGCCGCGATCGTCCAGTTGTCTCCGCTCGGGGGCGGCAACTGTGCCGTAACATCAAGATCCACCGGCCAGTCCCGGCGCATTTCAGCGCGGCCACTGGCCGTCACCCGGATCTCGCCCAGCTGGTACAGGGCGTGGTTTACGGTAAGGCTGGCGCCGGATGCTTCACTGCGCAGCTCCACCTTGTCCCAGATCGGACTGCCGTTTAGCTTAAACGGCCCCAGTTGTACATCACCCGCCACCAACGCCACCGGCAGGTTGATAGCGGGCAAGCTGATATCACCCCGTTCTGTTTCTTCCGCGGTATCGGAAGGCTGAACCGTTACATCGATCTGTTCGGCTTTCAGGGTATCCAGGCACAGGGTCTTTTCGAACAGGCAGCTGGGAGACCAGTCCACTTCCGGCGCCAGCAACAGTACTTCCACGCCGTAGCCGCGCCATTCCAGCCGCTCAGCCTGCCACTGGCCCAGCAGGGAACCCTGATCTGCCTCGGTTTGCAGCCCGGGAATCTGGTCGATGGTCCAGGCGGTGCCGGTATCGGTCAGAAGTGCCAGCAAAACAATAGCCACCAGAACCAATGGCAGCAGCAACACCAGCAGCACAATCACCAGTGGCCAGAACCACCAGCGCTTGTGTCGGGGCGGCCTGGCTGGCGCTGCGCCATGCTCCGGCTGCGGAGGTGTCTGATTCGCTTCGGTCACAGTTCCGGCCCCATGGAGAAGTGAATCCGCCAGCCGCCGCCGAACTGGTCATCCATACCCTTGGCCACATCCAGGCGCAGGGGGCCCACCGGGCTCACCCAACGGATGCCCATACCCACGCCGGTGGCCAGGGGGTCAAAGACATCATCCACGGCATTCCCTTCATCTATAAAGGCCGCCACCCGCCAGTTGCGGACAAACTCGTACTGATATTCGGCACTTCCCACCACCATGTAACGGCCACCGACGACGACATCATCCGAGTCTTTGGGTGCCAGGGTTTCATAGCCGTAGCCGCGAACGCTCTGGTCGCCACCGGCGAAGAAGCGCAACGAAGGCGGAACATCCCGGAAGCTGTTGGTGGCCACGCCACCGAAATTGAAGCGGGCGAGAAACCGGTGCTTGCCGGCCAGGGTATAAAGCCCCTTGGCCAGGAAGTTCACATGCAGGATATCAGCGTCCGAGATCACCGCCCGATGGGCCCCGGTCACGTCGAACTGAAGGCGATACCCCCGGGACGGGTCGAGCGGCGAGTTGGCGTGCAGCTTGGAATAACTGACACCCGGCAATAACAGGCTGGAGTTACCCTGCTCTTCCTCACCAATACTGAAGCGCTCCCCTTCCCAGCGCATGGACAATATCTGCATCCAGCCGTTGTCCAGCTGGTGGCTCCACTGCTGGCCGAAGGTGAGTCGTTCAGACTCCACATCTTCAATATGCTCGCGCTGGTAACCGGAGGTCAGGCGGATGGCATCCGTCATGGGCGGATCCAGCGGCAGCTCGTACCAGCCGCTCACGCTCTGGCGTAACTCGGACAGTTCGGTATCGGCGCCCCGGCGGTGCCCCGAGGGGTTGATGTAATGTTCCCGCCAGTTACCCCGGAACCGGGGGCCGACGTCTGTCGAAAAGCCAACACCGGCGGCCACAGAGCGCGGCGGCCGGGGCGTCAGGGCGATATCGACAGGGATTACCCGGTCTTCTGCCCTGGATGGCGAGGCATCTACATCCACACCAGAGAAATAGCCGCTGTTGGAAAGGTCGTTACTGAGCCTGGCCACTTCGTCGGCATGGAACGCGGAGCCCGGCTCGAAGGTAACGAACTGCTCGAGCAGGTTTTCCTCAAATCCGTGGCCTTCCAGGAAGGTGACATTGCCCAGCCGGTAGCGCTCGCCGGACTGGTACTCCAGGCTGATATCGGCGGCATTCCTGGCGGGGTCCACTTCCAGCCGGCGGGTCAGGAATTCGCCGTCGAAATAACCGAGCCGGTTGGCGGTATTCTGGATAGACTGGCGCAGGGCATCGTACTGGCCATGGTGCAGCACATCGCCTTCGGCAGGCGTTTTCGGAAGATTCTTCTTAAAGTCTTCCGCTGCGCCCGCCGGCCCGTTAATTATCACGTTGCGGGAGCGGATAAGTACCGGCTCTCCGGGAATGAGGGTCAGCACCAGCTCCGCCGGTTCATCGCCGGCTTCTTCTACTTTCCAGCGAACTTCGGGGTTGTAATAGCCGAGCGCCCGGGCCGCCTCTTTAACCTGCGCAATCGCCGTGTCGGCATACCGGCGCAGGCCATCGGCGGTGCGGCCTTCCACTTCGCCGACAAAGATCCGGGCGTTGTCCTGGAGGTTGTCCACGTCGCCCTCAACTTCCACCCGGACCTGGCTGGCGAATACGGCAGGGGCAAGCACCAGCATCACCAGGCCCGGGCTGATGGTGGCAAGGCGTTGTAGTGTTCTGGCTGACAGCATGCTGGTTTTAATGGCGTCCGATCCGGTGTCCGGGCTGATTCCCTGAAACAGGTTGCTGAGTTTACCGACTGAATAGGCTAACCTTCCAGTCGCTTAGCTTTGATATTGTAGGCCCCAAGGTAGCGCGGATGCTCAAGATAAACCGAGAAAACCTGAAATCCAGCCACCAGCTGATCTGGTTCATCATCGATTTCGTGATGCTGGGGCTGCTGGTCCTTAACCTTGCGCTGATTATCTGGGACTCGACCTATAACTTCGTAGCCGTACAAAACCTTCTGAAAGACTACGCCCCGGTTATTCAGGAGCTTTACCACCCCATCCACGAACGCTTCATTTTCTACGACCTGATCTTCGTGTCGATCTTCCTGGGCGAGTTTGTCCTGCGCTGGGGCTACTCCATCAAGGCCCGGGTGTATGACCGCTGGTATTTCTATCCGTTCATCCACTGGTACGACCTGGTGGGGTGTATTCCGGTAGGCAGCCTCCGCTTTCTGCGGGTGCTGCGGATTATTTCCATTATTTACCGGCTGCACCAGTACAAGATCATCGACTTCACCAGCACCCGCCTGTACCGGTTTGTCATCTTCTACTACGAAGCCTTTATGGAAGAGCTGTCTGACCGGATTGTCCTGAAGGTGCTGAGCGGCGTGCAGGATGAGGTGAAACGTGGTTCGCCCCTGTTCGAGCGTATCCAACACGACATTCTTTTCCCACGGCGGGAAATGCTATCGGACTGGCTGTCCGAAAGGGTCGCCCAGGCTGCGAAGCAGGGCTATATCCCCAATCGGGGCGCCCTGCGGGTTTACCTGGAAAACCGGGTAGACCATGCCCTGAAACAGAACCTGGAACTGTCACGCCTGAAGTACCTGCCGGTCGTGGGCCCGACCATCCAGGACACCCTGGAAAATGCGGTGGGTGACATCGTGGCCAACGTGGTGCACCAGATCCTGGATGACCTCGCTTCATCCACCAACCACGCCTTTATTGAAGACATCGTTAACGTGTTCCTGCCTGAGCCCGGCGAAGGGCTGACCGAAGAGGGCGAGAAAGAGGCTTTGATCACCCTGATCCTGGAGGTGATCGACGCCATCAAGGACCAGGTACACGTAAAACACTGGCGGGAGAACCTGCCGTAACGGGATCCCTCACTTTGCGGCGCCCGGCGGCCAGGGGGAGTTTGCGCCTTCGGCGGGGTGCGGCTGCACCCTCTCTCCTGCGAGGGGGCGGATTATATATCAATCCACACCACTTGCCACTCAATCAGGAAACAGTCATTCCGTTGATAGCAAGCCTGCATGGAAGTGATATAACCTTAGAGATTGATGAAATATAAGCGCTCACCTATCTTTACTGCCAGACAACCAAACCAGTTTCAACAGGAGCCTGCCAATGAAAACTGCTCACGACCTAGTAGAAGCCGCCCGCGCGGAGATTCGTGAAATTCCGCTGGACCAGGCCGACGACGCCATCAAGAAAGCGGACGTACTGCTGGATGTGCGCGAAGCAGACGAATACAACACCAGCCACATTCCCGGCGCCGTCAATGTGTCCCGCGGCATTCTGGAATTCAAGCTCACCAACGATCCGGCGTTTGAAGACCGGGCCCTGAACCTGGTGATCTACTGCAAGAACAGCGGCCGTTCAGCCCTGGCAGCCAGGGCCATGAAGGAAATGGGGTACATTCATGTGCAGTCCATTGCGGGCGGCATTGAAGCCTGGGAAGCTGCCGGCAAGCCGCTGGTGAAACCGGAACTGCCAAGCTTCGATTAAACCCGGGGGCAGATCAGTCTATAGAGGCAAGCAGCGCACGCACCATATGGTTCGCCTGCGCCTTGTCTCTGGCATCAAAGCTGAACACGGGCAAAACCAGCCCCTGCTCCGCCAGGTTGGCGCGCAGAGATCGCAAGTCCGGCTTGGCCAGCAAGTCGGTTTTGGTCAGGCCGATGACAACCGGGGTGCCGGGAGCAATCTTTTCAATAGCGGCCAGCCAGCCTTCGCATTCTTCCTGGAGCCGTTCATCACTGGCATCCAGCACCAACAACACACCAAAAGCCCCTTCCAGCACGATCGACCACATATGCTCAAACCGCTCCTGCCCGGGCAAGCCGTAAATGAACAGGGGTTGGCCGTCATCCAGCATGACCGTGGAAAAATCGAAGGCGACAGTTGTGGTGGTTTTATCACCCATGGCTGGCTCGCTCATGGGCATTTCGGTGGACACCGGTTCCGAGTCTGACAGGGTTCGGATGGTGGTGGTCTTGCCGGCCCCCACCGGGCCGGCGATCACCAGTTTTACCGCACTGCTGTTAATGTCTTGCATATACTGTCCGTCAGGAGGCTTTCTGGAACAACCCGAAGCGGGCCGCCAGTTTCTGGAACAGGCCTGCTGCCGGCAGCCGGTCGTTCGACGCTGTTTTCGGGTGTGGCGAGGGCATTTTCTGCTGGTCCGGCACAATCAACCCTGCGGCCTGGAAGCCCCACAGAATACCCGACGCCTGCACCGGTTCGATGCCGGTCAGCCCGGCCACCTTTTGCAGATCTCGATGGCCCTTGGCCAGCAGGCTCGCAACCCGGAGCGGCTCGATCAGATCTGGCGCGGCGCCAAGATCCGGCCAGCACTTCATTCGTGATCCTTCCAGAGGGAACATGGGCAGGGCCTCGCCATGATGAATACCGGCACGGATCATGAAAATATCCAGGCTTTCGGAATGACCATTGGCAAGCGCGCCGCCCGAAGCCTCACGCAGTTGCCAGCCCGGCTGCCCCAGCAGTTGCCTGGCCTGAAGCATCACCTCAGACGACGCCGCCCGGATGGTTCCGGTCGACGGGCAAATGCCAAGCTCCACCCCGTCCAATGCCATCACCAGGTCACTGCTTGGCCGGCTAAGGGCCTGGGCGAGCACAATAATTCCGGGGGTCCGGGATGTTACCGAAGCCGCCGTTGCCTGCGCCGGCTCTGCCGGTTCGGCCTCAGCCTTCAGCAGGTTCAGCAGGGCCCGCACATACACGTTTAAGGGTGCATGCTCGCCAATGGTGGCGGTGTCGGGGTCAAAGCGGTCGTTTGCCCGGGTGATGGCGAGTACCGGGATCTGCTTGCGCCGGGCATAGTCCTGTATCCGTTCACCGTACAGGTCATCGGCGGCAACGATGGCGCAATCGCACCGGGTGCCATCCCAGGGGCGCAGGCTGCCTTCAATTTTATGGGCCTGCAGCAGCCCCGCAGCCAGCCGGAGCCTTTTCTGCAGTTCATCACCGGCGACAGCTACCCTGATATCAACGTTCATTGGTGGAGCCTCCTTTACGCAAACCTGTTCAGAAAAGGGCCCGCCTGGAGGGCCCGGGAATAGCTCTTTCGATCAGGAGAAGTCCTGGTTTTTCTCAAAGCTGCGCAGCTCGTGGCGAGCCATGGCCAGGTTGGCCCGGGAGCGGTCGAGCACCAGGTACAGGAAGATCTGCTGGTTGCTGAGTTATGGTGATTTCTGGT
>NZ_AXBV01000034.1:0-73356 GCF_000475255.1 Marinobacter sp. ES-1 | reverse complement strand
GCCGGGCCTTTGTGTTTCTGGAAGACGGAAAATGGCGTCAGGCGGGCTGCCTGCGCACGTAGGCGGAGAAATCGTCGTAGCCGCCAACGTATTCGTCACCCACCAGAATCTGCGGCACGGTATACACCGGGCGGCCAATCCTGTCAGCAATATCCTGCTTGCTCAGCCCTTTCTCGATCATGTCGACCCATGTGTAGGGCATGTTCCGGGACTCGCACAGATTCTTCGCAGCAACGCAGAACGGGCAGCTCATGCGACCGTAGATGGTAACCTGCTCCATAAAACCTCCTCGGGAAATAAAGGAAAACCAAAACCTGAAAGTTGCGCAAATGATGACAGCTCGTCCGGGGATTGGAAATTGGCACTTACCATTACAGCCATAGTACTTTACGATTCAGCCATGGAGACGCCATGGCCTACCTGACCCTTTTCCTGACCGCCTTCGCGGCCGCTACCCTGCTGCCAGCCTACTCGGAGATCCTGGTGGGCGCCCTGGTAAACCAGGATTACGCCCTGTTCTGGATCTGGTTCTGGGCCACCGCCGGCAATACCCTGGGCTCGGTGGTGAATGGCATCATTGGCCGGCAGGTAGACAGGTTCAAACACAAACGCTGGTTTCCGGTCAGCGAACTACAACTGCACAAGGCCCGCAACCGGTTCAACCGCTACGGGCAGTGGTCTTTGCTCCTCGGCTGGCTGCCGATCGGGGGTGACGCGCTCACACTGGTGGGCGGCATTATGCGGGTGCCCTGGCTCAACTTTGTAGTGCTGGTAGCCATCGGCAAGGGCTTGCGCTACGCCTTTGTGATCTGGGTGGTACTGGAAGCGTCCGGGTTGGTCGGATCCTCACCGTAAAGGTAACGGCGCAACAGTGGCTCACCATTAAACTCGGAATGCATCACTGCCACAAAGGTGTACACGCCAATCAGCTTCCGGTTCAGAAACACGAACTCCTTGGGCGGTACCCGGAAGTAACGGCTGATGGCCGAGCGTGCTGCCTGCCGGGCCACCCGGGAGGGCAGGTCGCTCTGTTTCCAGCGGTACTGGCCGTGGCTGTTTACCGCATAGTCCGGCCACTGGCCCTGGCCCCGGGCCAGGGGCTCCAGCACCGACATGCAAACCTGACCGAACTTCTCCAGCACTTCCTGTGGCCAGTCATAGCTCATGAACCGAAGTTTCACGCCGCCATCAATAACCTGCTCCAGGTCGCTCTCATAAGAGGCCCGGATCATCTGGATGACCGGGTCCAGAAACTCCCGGGAATAGCTCTGCACCGCACCGAAATCGAGCAGCACAATGCGATCATAATCCGGCTCCTCCCCGGCCTCACCGGCAATACGGATCCGGTAATTGCCGAAGTTGGGATCGGTCTGGATTTCGCCCCAGACAAACAGCTCCCGGAAAAACAGCTCAAGGGCCGCCTTGCCCAGGGCGCTCCGGCGCTCCAGGGACAGCTCCCGCACTTCCTGGGAGCCTACGGAATGGCCGTGTTCATAGGTTGAGGCGATGATGTGATCGGTGGAATATTCCGGCAGCACCCGGGGCACGATAAACCGGGGATCGTCCGCCAGCATCTGGCGGAATTTTTCCGTGGTGCGGGCTTCCAGCCGGTAGTCCACCTCCCGGTGCATCATCTGCCGGACTTCTTCGAGCCAGTCATTGAATTCGGGGCCAAAGCTCACCAGCCTGGCCACTTTCAATAACTGGGCCACGGCGTTGAGGTCGCTGTCTACAGCATCGGCCACGCCGGGGTACTGAACCTTCAGCACCAGCTCCAGGCCATCGCTGCGGCGCACGGCACGGTGCACCTGCCCCAGCGAGGCAGCGCCTATGGGTTCCGGGTCTACCTCCAGCTCTGCCAGCCGGTCCGCACCGATTTCCGCCTTCAGCACCCGTTCAATGGCAGGCCACTCCAGGGACGTGGTCTGGTCTTCCAGGGTATGCAGGGCTTCAGTCACTTCTTCCGGCAGAAAGTGCTCGCCGTACAGCGCCATCACCTGGCCGATCTTGACCACACTGCCCTTCAGGCGGCCAAGCTCATCCACCAGGAACCGGGCCTGGCTGGACAGCATGGCCTTGTGCCTTTGTTCACGGGTGTCTTTGCTGCTGAACCAGTTGGTAGCCATGTGGGAGGCCATGCGGGTTCCAGCAAAGAGACCGGCCTTGGTCAGCGACAGCCGACGCTCAAAACTACCGGTCTTGATGCGTGAGACGGATTTTCCGGAGCGCCTTTCTGTCATGAACGACCTGTCTTTGTCTGGGAATTTGCTGCTTTTCCGATACTTCCATGCATTATACGGATCCTGCCCCGATACAAGCTAACCGATTCGTCGCCGGATTTCCGTTTCCGGGGCCAATGTGCACAAACTTTAACCAGTAATAATCAGTACCCGCTGAAGGTTACGATTCGATACAGTCACAGCGCTTAAGTATCTCTACTATATACAGACCGGCCACAACTGGCCGCCCTGAAATCTTATACAACAATAATGCCATGACGCAGACACCCCAATCCGCTGCCGATTCCGAGCTGTCTCAGTTTCGGGTTAAAGGCGAAATTCCTGTACCGGCCCTGATCAACTGGCTGAGCGCGGCCGCGGTTCCCATACTGGCCTTCTTCGCCTGGCGCTCGAGCCAGCATGGCGACAACCTGAACGCCAGCGTTCTGCTGGTATTCTCCGGCCTGCTGGCACTCAACCTGCTGGTGTTTCTGGGCTTTCGCCACAAAACCCTGCAGCGTCGGGGCTTCATTTCGCTGATCACCGTGCTGTTCACGTACCTTGCCGTGCACGCGGTGGAAGATGGCTCTGCCATTATCTGGCTGCTTGCCTACCCGCCCATCATCTTTTACATCAGTGAAGCCCGGGTGGGCGTGTTTGCCTGTGCTGGCGGCTGGCTGGCCGTACTGTTTCTGTTCAGCCCCGCCGGAGAATGGCTGTTTGGCGCCACTTACAGCAGCAGTTTCCGGATTTCCCTGGTGATCGTGCTCGCGTTCGAAATGATCACTTGCTATACCCTCGACCAGAGCCGGCGCCGCAGCAAGCTGGGGCTGCTGAAACTGGCGGCGGAGTTCGAATATGCGGCCAAGCACGATGCCCTGACCGGGCTGGCCAACCGCCGCGAAGGCCTGACCCAGCTCGAAGGCGAATACCAGCGCTACCTGCGCAACGGGAGGCCTTTCTCGGTATTGCTGATGGACATTGACCTGTTCAAGTCCGTGAACGACCAGCATGGCCACCAGGTGGGCGACGAACTGATTATCCTGGTGGCGCGCACGCTGGCATCCGGCTGTCGCAAGATGGATACCATTGCCCGTTGGGGCGGGGAGGAATTCCTGGTGCTGTTACCGGAGACGACCCTGGCTGAAGCCAGTGCCAGCGCTGAACGGATGCGGGCCGCAGTAGCCAGGCAGTCCGTTCAGACCGAAAGCGGCAAAACCATGGGGGTGACCATCAGTACCGGCGTTGCCAGCATTCGAGGATCGGAATCGATTGACCGGCTGTTGCAGCGGGCCGATGAAGCCCTGTATGCCGCCAAGTCCGGCGGCCGGGACCAGGTGTGCATCGAGGCCACGGCTGCACGCTGACCCGGCTTACCAGCCCTGGCGATGCTCCACCTGCTGGTTGCCCAGCCCGGCTACCAGCTCTTTCACCAGGCGGCGTTCAAGCTCGTATACCGAGGCGCCCTGCTCGAAGTCTTTCACCTGACACATGTTCATGCCGGCATAGCCACAGGGATTGATGCGGGAGAAAGGTTCCATGTCCATATTCACGTTCAGGGCCAGGCCGTGGAAAGAACAGCCCCGGCGCACCCGCAGGCCCAGCGATGCAATCTTGGCCCCGTTCACATAGACACCGGGTGCGTCGGCACGGGGTGCCGCTTCCACACCGGACTGGGCCAGTGTGCGCACAATAGCCTGCTCGATCACATCCACCAGGGCCCGGACACCCAGTTTGCGCCGGGACAGGTCAATCAACAGGTAGATCACCAGCTGGCCCGGGCCGTGGTACGTCACCTGGCCGCCGCGGTCTACCTGGATAACCGGGATATCACCCGGTAACAGGATATGCTCGGCCTTGCCCGCCTGCCCCTGGGTAAACACCCGGGGATGTTCCAGGCACCAGAGTTCGTCGACCGTGGACTCGTCCCGGTTAGCGGTGAAAGTTTTCATCGCCTCCCAGGCTTCCATGTAGGGCTGCTGGCCCAGCGAGCGGACAATCAGGTCTGGCATTTACAGCACCATGTGAACCCGGCCACTGGCTTTGAGGTCCTCAAACAGTGCCTTGAGTTGCTCTTCGCCGGTGGCAACGATTTTCAGCTGCACAGACGAAAACCGGCCCTTGCTGCTGTCGTTTACCGAGATATCTGCCTCGCAGATGCCCGGCGCGTGCTGCTCCACCACTTCCACCACGAATTCCGTGAAATCCGGGGCAGCATTACCGATCACCTTGATCACGTAATCGCAGGGAAATTCAATTTTCGGTGCTTTCGGCTCACTCACGCCGTCTTTCTCCCGGCCAGGGCACACTCTGTGCCTGTGGCTCACTCAAACAGTTGAACAAAAAAGAGCTTGATGGCATCCCAAAGCCGCTTGAACAGCCCGCCTTCCGGCACTTCGGTCAGCGCCAGTACCGGTTCGTCCACCAGGGTTTCGCCATCCAGGATAACCCGAACGCGACCCAGCTCGTCTCCCACATTGATGGGTGCCTTGATCACAGAATCAAGGTCTACGGTAGATTCCAGCTGGTTTCTGGAGCCGCGGGGAATGGTTACGTACACATCTTCCGGCATACCCACGGAAATCTGGTCAGCCTGGCCGCCCCAGACCTTTGCCTGCACCAGCTCCTGGCCGGCACGGAACAAACGCTCGGTTTCGTAGTAACGGAAACCGTAGTTCAGCATTTTCTGAACTTCCTGGGCCCGGGCTTCGGAACTCGAGGTGCCCATTACCGAAGCAATCAGCCGGGTATCGTTACGCTTGGCAGATGCCACCAGGCAGTAACCGGCTTCTTCGGTGTGGCCGGTCTTCAGGCCATCCACGCTGTCATCCCGCCACAACAGGGCGTTGCGGTTTGGCTGACGGATATTGTTGTAGGTGAAGTGCTTCTCCGCATACAGCGGATAGTTTTCCGGATAGTCCTGGATAATTGCCCGGGCCAGAAGGGCCAGGTCGTAGGCGGTCGAAAAATGGTCCGGGGCCGGCAAGCCGGTGGCATTCTGGAAGTTGGTGTTCGTCATACCCAGCAATTGCGCCTGCTGGTTCATGATGTCCACGAACGCCCCCTCACTGCCGGCAATAAATTCGGCCAGGGCCACGGAGGCATCGTTACCGGACTGGATGATCACGCCTTTCAGCAGGTTTTCCACGGATACCGTGGTGCCTTCCTGTACGAAGGTCCTGGAACCCTCGGTACGCCAGGCTTTCACACTGATGGGCACCATGTCAGACATGGAAATCCGGCCTTCGTCCAGCTCGCGCTCAACAATGTAAGCCGTCATCATCTTGGTCAGACTGGCCGGGGGCAAACGCTCGTTGCTGTTATTCTCCATGATCACACGGCCGCTCAGGGGGTCCATCAGAACCCAGGAGCTGCCGGCAATGGCCGGAGGAGAAGGAATCAGGACCGACTGGGACTGGGCCGAAGCCGTCCCTGTGGTTACAAACAGAGCCAATGCCAGTAGAAAAATTCGGGTAAACATTTTGAAAGCCATGGGTTGTGTCATTCGTCGTCAGATGTTGGTCTTATGTGTGCCGGCGGCAACTCAGTGCGAATCCGTCAGGACTATGGGCTGGCCGAAACCCCGGGATTCCAGCAGGTTCCGGGCATAGCGGGCTTCGTCTTCATTCGGGAACGGGCCCACCTGTACACGGTGGAAACGTCCCGAGCCGGTGCTCACTTCACGCAATCGTGCCGGAGTCTCCGTTGCTTTCCGGGCCCTGGCCAGCAGGGCTTCGGCCGGATCCCGGCTGCTGAAGGCACCCAGCTGCACAAACAACGCCTGTCCCGATGCTGCCGGCGCAGAGGCAGGTTCTGAGGCTACCTGCACCGGTGCCTGGACCTTGCCAGTGGGCTCAAATGGCTCGCCCGCCAGGAACATGGCGCCATCCGGACGAACCGTGATAGCGGCCACTTCCACCCGGGCTGTGCCGCGGGCGTGATAATCCAGCTTCTTGGCTGCCGCATAGGACAGATCAATCAGGCGGTCGCCGTGAAACGGGCCACGATCATTCACCCGGACAATCACCGACCGGCCATTGTCCAGGTTGGTCACCCGGGCATATCCCGGTATGCGCAGCGACTTGTGGGCGGCCGACATGGCGTACATGTCGAAGGTCTCGCCATTGGACGTTTTGTGGCCGTGGAATTTCTCACCATACCAGCTGGCTGTACCCCGGGCCACATAACCGTCATTGCTGTCGATCACCCGGTAACTCTTGCCCCACACGGTGTACGGGGATTTGTTACCGGCCCGGCGAGGCTCCTCATACCGGGGCACCGCGTCGGTCAGGCCGCTGATGTCGTAGTCACCGGAGGGGCCACGATCCTGCTTTATGGTATAGCGCGAGGAATGATCGGTTTCCGGAGCCGGAGTGCTGGCACAGCCAGACACCAGAACCAGTGTGATCAACCCCGGCAGCCAATGTTTCGGAACCTGCAGCATATCAGCGCCTACCCCTGTATTGTCTCGGTTGGTCAGTCATTACTGACCGGCAACATTGTAACGGGTTCCAGGCGTGATTCACCATTACCGGCCGGCCATTATTGCCAGCCAGGCTACGCCGAGATCATCCGGCGGTGAGTGTGAATCGACATCAGCACCCCGAAGGCCGCCATCAGGGTCACCCCGGACGTGCCCCCGTAACTGATCAGCGGCAGCGGAACTCCAACCACTGGCAGCAGCCCGCTGACCATTCCCACGTTCACAAAGATGTAGATGAAGAAGGTCATGGTCAGGGCTCCCGCCAGCAAACGGCTGAAGGAATCCTGGGCGGTTACGGAAATATAGAGACACCGCAGGATAATCAGGAAATACACCGCCATCAGCAGCATCATGCCGACAAAGCCGAATTCCTCGGCAAGCACCGCCACAATAAAGTCGGTATGGCTTTCCGGGAGGAATTCCAGGTGCGACTGGGTGCCCTGGAGCCAGCCCTTGCCATCCATACCACCGGAGCCAATGGCGGTTTTCGACTGGATAATGTTCCAGCCAGCGCCCAGGGGATCACTTTGCGGGTCAAGCAGGGTCAGCACCCGTTGCTTCTGATAGTCCCGCATCACGTAGAACCACATCAGCGGCGCGGAAACCGCCACCATGCCGAAAAAGGCCGTAATGAGCTTCCAGCTGATGCCGGCAAAGAACACCACGAAGATACCTGCCATACCCACCAGCAGCGAAGTACCCAGGTCAGGCTGCTGGATGATCAGGAACATGGGCAACAGAACAATCACCAGGCCAACCACAATCCGCGAAAACGTGGGTGGCAGGTAATAGCGGGACAAATACCAGGCCGCCATCATCGGCACCACCAGTTTCATCAGCTCCGAAGGCTGGAAACGGGGCAGCCCGGGTAGCGCCAGCCAGCGCTGGGCACCCTTGGCACCAACACCCACCAGCAACACCGCCACCAACCCGGCCAGGCCAGCCAGGTACAGCCAGGGAGCCCAGCGCCGGAATATTGCAGGGTCCAGCTGGGCAAACACAAACATCACTACAAAGGCCACGCCCAACCGGATCATCTGGCCCTTAACCACGGCAAAGTTCCGGTCTGCGCCGCTGTACAATACAAACAGTCCACCACCGACAAGCAGCAACAATAGAGCCAGCAAGATGGGGTCCAGGTGTAACGTTGACCAGATGCTTCTGGGCCGGCCCAGAGCGCCCGATTCCTGGCTGTTCAACAGCTTTCCGAGTGCCATCAGCCCTCACCTCCGGTTTCAGCCTGGCCCACCACCTGGGCCGCCTCTGCCGCAGGGAATTCCTCCAGCCACGCATCAAACAGCCCGCGGGCAACCGGTGCCGCGACACTGCTGCCGCCACCGCCATTCTCGACAATGATGGCAACGGCGATTTTCGGATCGTCTGTGGGGGCAAAGCCGACAAACAGCGCGTGATCCCGCAGGCGCTCGCGGATCTCCTCGGCATCGTATTCTTCATCTTCACCCAGGCTGAACACCTGGGCGGTACCGGTTTTACCCGCCATACGATAACTCGCACCCGCTGCGGCACCGCGAGCCGTACCCTTGGTACCGTGCATAACTTCTTCCATGGTATCCACCACGTATTCCCAATCGTCAGGATTCTTGAGATCCAGGGGCTTATGGGTGGATGCCGGCAGGAACTCTTCCACCGGGCGGTCACCACGGATATCTTTCAGCAGGCGTGGTTCTACCCACTCACCCCGGTTGGCAATCAGGGCCGTGGCGGTCGCCAGTTGCAGGGGCGTGGCCAGGAAGAAGCCCTGGCCGATACTCATATTGACGGAATCCCCCGGATACCAGGGTTCACTGCGGACAGCCCGCTTCCAGTCCCGGGACGGCAGCAGCCCATTAAGAGCACCGGCGACGTCCAGGGTGGCGTCTTCACCAAACCCGAAGCGGGACAGATAGTCGTACATCACGTCGACACCCATTTCGACGCCGATCTGATAAAAATACACATCGCAGGACTCCGCCACGGAATCCATCAGGTCTACCCAGCCATGCCCGGTTCGCTTCCAGTCCCGGTAGCGTCGACCGCTTTCCTTGAGCTGGAAATAGCCCGGGTCCCAGATGGTTCGCTCGCGGGTGGTTACGCCACTGTCCAGGGCTGCCACGGCCATCATGGGCTTGATGGTGGAGCCGGGAGGATACTGGCCACGCAGAGCCCGGTTGAACAGGGGCTTGTCGATGCTTTCACTCAAATCCCGGTAGTCTTTGACACTGATACCGGTCACAAACTTGTTGGCATCGAAGCCGGGCACGCTGGCCAGGGCCAGGATGCCGCCGGTGGCGGGCTCGATCGCAATGATGGCGCCACGCCGGCCTTCCAGCAATTCGTGGGCCTTGCGTTGCAGGCGCAAATCCAGGTGCAGCTGCAGGTCTTCCCCGGGTACCGGGTTTTCCCGCTCCAGTACCCGGAGTATCCGCCCCCGGGCATTGGTTTCTACGTGCTGGTACCCCACCTTGCCGTGCAACACTTTTTCGTAGAATCGCTCCACACCGGATTTGCCGATGTAGTTGGTGCCGGCGTAATTCACCGGATCAATGCGCTGCAGTTCATTCCGGTTGATACGGCCGACATAGCCCAGGGCATGGGCGGTCAACTCACTGTGCGGGTAATAGCGAACCAGTTCGGCCTTGACCTCGACGCCGGGGAACCGGTGCCGGTGTACCGCCATCCGGGCGATTTCCTCTTCGTTCAGGTCGTAACTCAGGGGAATTTCCTGGAACGGGCGGCGCGGTTCATTCAGCCGGCGCTGGAAGCGTTCAATGTCTTCATCGGAAATACTCAGGATTTCCGTCAGCCGGGCCAGGGTTTCATCCATGCTGCCCACCCGCTCGGGTACCAGGGTCAGGCTGAACACCGGCCGGTTTTCCGCCAGCAGCAGGTTATTACGGTCGTAAACCAGCCCTCTCGGAGGCGGCACTGACTGCACCTGCACCCGGTTCTTGTCAGACAGCGTGGTATAGATTTCATGCTCGACGATCTGTAACTGGTACATCCGCGCCAGCAAACCACCCAGCGCAAGCATAACCAGCACCAGCATAACCATTGCCCGGCGCTGGAACAGTCGGCGCTCTGCTACGGTGTCCTTGAATTCGCCCCAGGCCATTGGCAGCCCTATGCCCGGTGGTAAGGATGGTTACGGGTGATGGACCAGGCCCGGTACAGTTGTTCGGCCAGGACGATACGCACCAGCGGGTGCGGCAGGGTAAGGGGGGAAAGTGACCATTGCTGGTCGGCACGGTTGCGACAGGCGTCAGCCAGGCCATCGGGGCCGCCCACCAGAAAGCAGACATCCTGACCATCCTGCTGCCAGTTTTCCAGCTGACTCGCCAGTTTCTCGGTGGACCAGGGACGGCCACCCACTTCCAGTGCAATCACGCGGTCACGCTGACCCACTGCCGACAGGATGGCGTCGCTTTCACGCTGCATCAACCGGGGAATATCCGGATTCTTGCCGCGATGGGCCATGGGGATTTCAGTCAGTTCGAGGGGCAACTCCGGAGGCATCCGGCGGGCGTAGTCGTTGTACCCCGCACTGACCCAGTCGGGCATTTTCTGCCCGACACAGATCAGACGCAGGCGCATGGTTACTCGCTGCCCGCTGCACCAAGGTCCGGAGCATCACGCCAGAAGCGCTCCAGATCGTAGAATTCGCGGGTAGCAGGCATCATCACGTGAACCACTACATCGCCCAGATCTACCAGAATCCAGTCACTACCGGCGCCGCCCTCAACATTGTTGGCGCGCACACCCTGTTCCTTGGCTTCGATAACCACGGAATCGGCAAGGGATTTGATGTGACGGTTGGAAGTACCCGATGCGAGAACCATAAAGTCGGTCACGCTGGTGCGATCACGGACATCAATCACGCTGATATCCTGTGCCTTGACCTCTTCAAGAGCGTTTACGACCAGATCTTTCAGTTGTTCTGCCTGCATAATTACCCTGTTTTCCGGGCTCTGGCCGGAGTGGCCACCCGATAAGTGATATTCAGCCGCGATTGTAGCATCAAAGCCGGCTGTGGATAACTCCTAAAAACCGTTGGCGCTGCCGGAACCATAAAGGCCCAGTGCCTGCACTCTCTGCCACACGGCATCGGGCATCAGGTATCGGGGAGAACGGCCGGTTGCAATGCGCTCCCGAATGCCGGTTGCCGAGATGTCCAGCAGCGGCGGATCCAGCTCCAGTACCCGGCCAGCCGGGCTCTCCCGCAAACTGGCCGCACCGGCAGCGCGCCGGCCCGCAAGCAAGTGTGCCGCACCACTGTTTTCAGGCAGCTCAGCGCCGGGCCTGCGTACCACCACAATGTGCGCCAGTTCGGGAATCTGCTGCCAGTCCTGCCAGCGGTCAAAGCCGGCAAAGGAATCAGTACCCACGACCATGACCAGGGGCGCCTCCGCACCCAGTTCCTGCCGGAGCTGGCGCAAAGTGTCTGCGGTGTAAGAGGCACCGGCCCGCTGAAGTTCACGGTCATCCACCCGCAGGCGTTCTTCGCCGGCGATGGCCAGGCGGATCAGCTCGAGCCGCTGGGCAGAGGTTGCTCCCGTGTCGCCCCGATGGGGAGGAATATGACAGGGCACCAGGTGAACCCGATCCACCGCCAGGGCGTCGGATACCTCCAGCGCCAGCCGGAGGTGTCCGTGATGGATGGGGTCAAAGGTGCCACCGTAGATTACATGCATGGCATCAGGCCCGGATGTGGCCGTCGCCGAATACCACATATTTCTGGGAAGTCAGGCCTTCCAGGCCAACCGGGCCACGGGCGTGGATCTTGTCGGTGGAAATGCCGATTTCAGCCCCCAGGCCATATTCGAAACCGTCCGCAAAGCGGGTGGAGGCGTTGACCATCACCGAACTGGAATCCACCTCGGTCAGGAACCGGCGGGCCCGGGTGTAGTTCTCGGTGATGATGCTGTCGGTATGCTGGGAGCTGTACCGGTTGATGTGCTCGATGGCGCCATCCAGGCCGTCGACCACACGCACCGCAAGAATCGGCGCCAGGTACTCTTCGTGCCAGTCGTCCTCGGTGGCGGCACTGATACCTTCAACAATCGCGCAGGTACGGTCACAGCCCCGCAACTCCACACCCTTGGCGGCAAATTCGGCGGCCAGCAGGGGCAGCATATCGTCTGCCACTTCCTGGTCCACCAACAGGGTTTCCATGGTGTTGCAGGTGCCGTAACGGTGGGTCTTGGCGTTGACCGCAACCTTCAAGGCCTTTTCAGGGTCGGCATGGCTGTCGATGTACACGTGGCACACGCCGTCCAGGTGCTTGATCACCGGCACCCGCGCATCGCGGCTGATGCGTTCGATCAGGCCTTTACCACCCCGGGGCACAATCACATCCACGTACTGGGGCATGGTGATCAGCTCGCCCACCGCGGCGCGGTCGGTGGTTTTCACCACCTGCACTGCGGTTTCCGGCAGCCCGGCGGCCGCCAGGCCGGTGGCCAGGCATTCGGCAATCGCCTGGTTGGAATGGATGGCCTCGGAGCCACCACGCAGAATGGTGGCATTGCCGGACTTCAGGCAAAGGCTGGCCGCCTCGACCGTCACATTCGGCCGGGATTCGTAGATGATGCCGATAACGCCCAGCGGAACGCGCATCTTGCCCACCTGGATACCGGAGGGGCGATAGGTCATATCGGTGATTTCGCCCACCGGGTCCGGCAGGGTTGCCACCTGGCGCAGGCCTTCAATCATGGTGTCGATACGGGCCGGCGTCAGCTCAAGGCGGTCCAGCATGGCCTCGTCCAGGCCATTGGCCCGGCCGTTTTCCAGGTCCTTGCGGTTAGCCTCTGCCAGTGCCTGGCGCGCCGCATCCAGTGTTTCCGCTGTTGCCAGCAGGGCCTGGTTGCGCACGGCGGTTGCCGAACGGGCGACTTCTCTTGAGGCGACCCTGGCCTGTTGGCCAAGCTCCGCCATGTAGGCTGCAACATCCATCGATATACCTTTTATTCTGCTAGCTGATTCCAAAACCGGGCGGTTACTTTACCTTTCCCGTTTCAAGTCCGCACCCCAAACGACTATTATACCGCTGCACTGCTTTCAATATTCAATGGATGTGCCAGCGAAGGACAGAGGTTCCATGCCCCAGTCGGCCGAAAAATTCCTGCCCAGCACCCTCACCAAAGCCGGTTGTGCCGCCCTGGCGCTAACCAGCGCCCTGAGTGTGCTGCTTGGCGAACCCCTTGCGGCGGCTTCTGCGGCGGCTGCGGCGGGGTTGTGCCTGGCAGGCAGCCCCCTGAACAATCAACAGGGCAAACTGCCATGGCCACAACTGAGGTATTTTTTCCTCGGCGCCCTGGCCCTGGCGCTTATTGCCGCCCTGTGGCTGGGGCCGTGGTCGCTAAGCCACTGGCTCTATGCCCTGCCGCTGGCCACCTTCGCCCTGCTGCCGGTTTACCTGGCGGCACCGGTGACCCTGGTTCTGCTGGTCCTCGTACTGTCCAGCGCCCAATGGCTGGTCAACCTGCCAGACCGCCACCAGATGGTCAGCGCGTTTGTACTGACCACGCTGTTGGCCGGCATCCTGGTGTTCCTGCGGGAATACAAGTCCCGCCAGCTGGCGCCACTGCGCCGCACCGACGAGCTCACCCAGGCCGCCAGCCGGGAGTACCTGTCGACGGACCTGCACAAGGAAATCCAGCGCAGCGAACGGGAGGGCACCAACCTGTCGGTGATGATGATCGGCCTCGACACCCATCTGAGTGACAGCGACCCGGACGAAGACATCCGCGCCATCCTGCCCAGAATCGGCCGTTACCTGCATTCCCAGTTACGGGACTTCGATACCTACTACCGGGTGGCAGACCTGCAATTCCTGGCGATTCTGCCGGGCGCCAATACCGCCGAAACCGCAAAGAAGGCAGACCTCATCCGCCAGGGACTTGATAAATTGATGGAGTCTCACGGCCTGAAACTCACCGTCAGCACCGGCGTCGCCGGCCTGAACATTGGCGATGATGCCGACAGCCTGCAGCAAAGCGTGGCCAACGCCCTGCGCCGGGCCCAGCAACAGGGTGGCAATCGCACCCAGACCTTCAGCAACCCTCTGCCGTCCGACCTTCCGGGCAAGCAGGACCCGGAGGCCAGCGCTCAATGACCGAAACCCGCCTGCGCACCTGGAGCCACAGCGCCGCCTACAGCCTGACGGCCCTGGTTATTTCTGTCCTGGCGCTGCAGAACCTGCGCTACGGCTTCTACCAGCTGTTTTACCTGGCCCTGGCAATGACCGCCCTGCTGCTGACCGGGCTGGTGTATACCTACTTCTGCCGTCGCCACCAGCTTTCGGCACCGGGCCACCTGATCATCCTGGCCGGCCTGAACAGTGGCCTGGTGGCGGCCGTTCTGACCATGAACGCGCCCGGCATCAGCCACTGGGCCATGCCCCTGCTGGTGCTCAACCTGCTAATCCTGCCCCTTCGGCAGGGGCTGGCGCTGTGCGCCCTGCTACTGCTACCGGTGATTGCCGTGACCTGGCTCGGCAACCCTGTAACCGATGCCGTTATCACCAGTGCGGGGCTGCTGTTGCTGGCCGCCGTCACCGCGCTTTATGTCTGGCACTACGACCACATGACCCAGTCCGCCCAGGACCTGGCCATTACCGACCCGATCACCGGCGCCCACAATGCCCGCTTCCTGGATGAAACCCTGCAAAAGGAAATCAGCCGGGCCATTGCCACCGGCCACCCGCTGTCGGTCATCAGCCTGAGCCTGGACCACCACGACCAGGTCCGCGACCTGCACGGTAAGCGCGGCCTGAACCGCCTGCTCAACCAGATTACCCGGCAACTGTTCGAAACCATCCGGGCGGGAGACTCCCTGTACAGCCTGCAGGATTCCGAGTTTTTCCTGATCCTGCCATTCACCCCGGAAGAAGGCCTGCGGGTCATTGCCGAACGCATCCGCCGCACCATCGCCGAACGGGACTGGCCGGAAACCGGCAAGGTTTCCGTAAGCCTTGGCTGTACTACACGGGGCAATGGCGATACCAGCACCGAGCTGCTTCGCCAGCGGGCAACCAATGCCATGCTGGAAGCCAGGAAACACGGGGCTGATTCCGCATGGTTCACCCCGGGAGAGCCGGTCCGGGCATGACCGGGAGCTGGTTCACTGAGCTGACCACCTGGGTAGCTGGAAACCCGGGCTGGCTGGTGTTCGCCCTGTTTGCCACGGCGCTGATTGAATCCCTGGCTATCGCCGGCATCATCGTGCCTGGCGTGGCTATGTTGTTTGCCTTTGCCGCCCTGGCCGGAAAAACCGGCATTCCCCTGTCCGAAGCCCTGATCTGGGCCGGCCTGGGCGCCGTGGCCGGCGATGTCCTGAGCTTCTCCATCGGCCGGCTACTCAAAGGACGACTCGACGCCGTGTGGCCTTTGAGCCGTTACCCCGGCCTGATTGCCAAGGGAGAAACCTTCTTCCGGGCCCATGGCGGCAAGAGCGTCATCATCGGGCGATTCGTGGGCCCGATACGCCCTATCATTCCCATGGTGGCAGGCGCACTGCACATGCCCTGGCGCACCTTCATTACCTTTAACCTGCTGTCAGCCGTGGGGTGGGCACTGGTGTATATCCTGCCCGGGTTCACCGTAGGCACGGCACTGGCCAGCGAAATCAAGCCGCCACCTCACTTCTACCTGGTGCTCGGAGTCAGCTTTGGGGTACTGCTGGTGGTTTACCTGACCCTGCTGCAAATGCGACTGGGCCTGGGAGAAGGCAGCCGCCCGTACCGGTGGCTGGAAACCACCATGGCCCGCTACGATGCAACCCACCGGTTCTGGCGGCTGTACACCAGCGAGCGGCCGGCCCGCCGTGGCGAATTCCCGCTGCCGTCCCTGATGATGTCCGTTACAGCCCTGGCGCTGTTCCTGATCCTGGCACAGGTGGTGACGGTCAGCAGCAAACTGTATGAACTGAACCAACAGGTGCTGGCCTGGTTTGCCCTGCTGCGCCAGCCGCTGCTGGATTTGCCGATGGTTGCCTTTACCCTGGCCGGAGACCCACCGGTACTCATTGTCGCCGCCGTGCTCGGGTTTCTGGTGCTGGTATTTCGCGGCTACTATGCCGCCGCTATCCACGTGGCCGCAGCCGCCATTTTGGCCAGCGGGAGCATCTGGTTACTGAAAGCCGGCTTCGGCATACCACGGCCCGATACAGTGATGCTCCCGCCATCTTCAGGGGCCTTTCCCAGCGGCCACACTGCCGGGGCCACGGTGCTGGTAACCCTGTGCGCCAGCTTCATTGCGGCGGAAAGCCGGCAACGGCAACGCTGGCAAAGCTACGTGCTGCTGTCACTGCCATTGCTGCCGGTAGCCCTGAGCCGGCTGTATCTGGGGGTACACTGGTTTACCGATGTTCTGGGAGGGTTGTTCCTGGGGTTGGCCATCACCGGGGTTATCCGCGCCAGCTACAGCCGATTTGATCGCGTGCCGCTGAGCCCGGATCCGTTCACCTGGGCAGCGCTGGGCCTGTGGTTGGCATTCACCGCCGTTTACATGGCCAGCCATTGGGACGGTGCCGTTCTGGCCTACTCGCCGCAGCCTGTGGCGCCCTGACCGGCTTCAGGAGCCTTGTTCAAGGATGTCCAGCAGGGCTTGCAATCGGTCCAGGCGTTCGACCGGATCCTGGCACTCCGCCAGCTGCTGCTTCTCGGACTTGTCCAGGGGCAACAGCTCGGTAAGCCGCCAGCCCACCTCACGGGCATCTTCGAAATCGACATCCATGCCCAGATCCTTCACCACCGGATGCCGGAACAGGGCCTGCAGAACCGCCGGCAATTCATAGTGCCGGTCCGGAATATCAACCTGCTGCTCCGGCTCCAACGGCTCGGCGTCCCCCATGTGCAAACCGTCTTCCTGCTGCCAGTTGCGGACTACCCGCACCTTGGTGTCGCCTTCAACGGTGATACCCAGCAAGCCGTTCTCCAGCTGCTGAAAGTCGATAATCCGCACATAGGTGCCCTGATCGTGGAACAGGGCCTTGCGGCCAACCTCGTCGCCATCCTGTAAAAGCACTACCACAAAGCCCTGCTGCTCTTTCAGGCAGCGGGTCAGCATATCTATGTAGCGGGGCTCGAACAGCTGCAGGGGAATACGCCCCTTGGGCAGGATAATGGAATTGAGCGGAAACAGCGGCACGCTGGAAAGTGAGTCAGTCACTGTGGGAATGGCTCTTGGTTGGTTTTATGGAATTCAGCCTGCGGGCTGAAGGTTTATTGTAAACACCGATCCGGAAAACAGCCATGCGAGGGGCACGGAATCTGTTATCCTCTCGGTTTCGCTTAGTCCGTTCAAAATTAAGGGAGAGAGCAGCACACCATGCCCCAGTATCGTTCCCACACCTCAACCGCCGGCCGCAACATGGCTGGAGCCCGTGCGCTCTGGCGCGCCACCGGTATGAAAAATGACGATTTCGGCAAACCGATTATCGCCGTTGCCAACTCGTTCACCCAGTTTGTGCCCGGCCACGTGCACCTGAAAGACCTGGGCCAGCTGGTCTGTCGCGAAATCGAAGCCGCCGGTGGTGTGGCGAAGGAATTCAACACCATCGCCGTAGACGACGGTATCGCCATGGGCCACGACGGCATGCTGTATTCCCTGCCCTCCCGGGAGATCATTGCCGACTCCGTAGAGTACATGGCCAACGCCCACTGTGCCGATGCACTGGTGTGCATTTCCAACTGCGACAAGATCACCCCGGGCATGCTGATGGCCGCGCTGCGCCTGAACATTCCGACGATCTTCGTTTCCGGCGGTCCCATGGAAGCCGGTAAAACCAAGCTGTCCGAGAACAAGCTGGACCTGGTAGATGCCATGGTGATCGCGGCTGATCCGACCGCCACCGACGAGATGGTGGAAGAATACGAACGCAGCGCGTGCCCCACCTGTGGCTCCTGCTCCGGCATGTTCACCGCCAACTCCATGAACTGCCTGACCGAGGCCATCGGCCTGGCCCTTCCGGGCAACGGCTCGCTGCTGGCAACCCATTCCGACCGCGAGCAGCTGTTCCTGAACGCCGGCCGCCAGATTGTGGAAAATGCCAAGCGCTATTACGAGCAGAACGATGCCAGCGTGCTGCCCCGCAGCATTGCCTCCATGGAAGCCTTCCAGAATGCCATGACCATGGACATTGCCATGGGCGGCTCCACCAACACCATCCTGCACCTGCTGGCAGCAGCCCAGGAAGGCCAGGTGGACTTCACCCTGGCCGATATCGACCGGCTGTCCCGCAAGGTACCGCAGCTGTGCAAGGTGGCCCCGAACTCGCCCCTGTACCACATGGAAGATGTGCACCGCGCCGGCGGCATCATGGGCATTCTGGGTGAACTGGAACGCGGCGGCCTGATCAACACCGATCTGCCCACCGTACACAGCAAGACCATGAAAGAAGCCCTGGAAGTGTGGGACATCATGCGCTCCCCCACCGCTGAAGTGGTGGAATTCTATAAGGCCGGCCCGGCCGGCATTCCCACCCAGACCGCATTCAGCCAGAGCACCCGCTGGCCGAGCCTGGACGGTGACCGTGAGAACGGCTGTATCCGTTCTGTCGAAAACGCCTACTCGTCCGAAGGCGGCCTGGCCGTACTGTTCGGCAACATTGCGGTCGACGGCTGCGTGGTAAAAACCGCCGGTGTAGACGAAAGCATCTTCGTATTCGAAGGCAAGGCCAAGGTCTTCGAGAGCCAGGACACGGCCGTGGCCGGTATCCTGAATGACGAAGTGAAGGCAGGCGACGTCGTCATCATTCGCTACGAAGGCCCGAAAGGTGGCCCCGGCATGCAGGAAATGCTCTACCCCACCAGTTACCTGAAATCCAAGGGACTGGGCAAGGAATGCGCCCTGCTGACTGACGGCCGCTTCTCTGGCGGTACTTCGGGCCTGTCCATCGGCCATGCGTCTCCGGAAGCGGCTGCCGGCGGCGCTATCGGCCTGATCGAGGAAGGCGACACCATCCTGATCGACATCCCGAACCGCAGCATCAATGTGCAGGTCAGCAACGACGAGCTGCAGAAGCGCCGCGAAGCGCGGGATGCCAAGGGCTGGAAACCGGAAAACTCCCGTCCCCGAAAGGTGTCGGCGGCCCTGAAGGCCTACGCCCTGCTGGCCACCAGCGCAGATAAAGGCGCGGTCCGGGACCTGTCCAAGCTGGACTGATCCCAACAGGCCTTAAACAAAAAGCCCGCAAGCTGCCAAGCCTGCGGGCTTTTTTATGACATTGGCCAAAGCGGCCGGGCCGGGATTACCAGAGCGACCAGGCTTCGTCTTCGTCATCCTTTTCTTCAGCTTGCTCGGCAGCTTCAGGCTGCGGCTCACTTTCCGGCTTCGCAGCTGCCTGAGCGGGCGCCCCGGATTCGGGAGCAGCCTCTGCAACGACCACCATCCCGAGCGCCTTCTTGGTTTCTTCATTCAGGGTACCGCTGGCTTCCAGCCCCTGATCTTCCTGATATTGGGTTAACTCGTCCCGGGTATGTTCATCCAGTTTGGGGTTCACATTGTTTATATCGTACCCGGCGCCATATAAAGCGTGCTTTAGTGCGACAACATCATTGGCGTGGGACAAAGAGGCAGTGCCAAGGAGCGCAACGGCTCCCGCAGCGAGGACCAGTTTGTGCAATGGATGGCTGGCAGTTTTCGTGGTAAACACCGGCTTACTCCTGATATCGCTTGAATATCTTGTTATTAGGGTAATGCGGCGCCCATCTCCACGGTCGAGGGCATTAACCCGACCCTAGCACAAGCTAACCCTCATCCTTGCTACCTGGTTCACATTCTGGCCGGGAAGCATGCGCCTCTTCGCCGAACTCCCGGATAAAAATCCCCCAGAACGCCATAAACAGCGCTGCCACCAGTGGCCCCATAACAAAGCCATTGATGCCGAACAGCACGATGCCACCGAGGGTGGACAGAAGCACCAGGTAATCCGGCATCTTGGTGTCCCGGCCCACCAGTATCGGGCGCAGCAGGTTGTCGGCCAGGCCGATAACAATGGTGCCAAACGCCGTCAGGATGATGGCCGGGATGATATCGCCAACGGCAGCCAGGTAGACCGCTGCCGGCACCCAGACAATCGCCGCCCCCACGGCCGGCAGCAGCGAGACAATCGCCATCACCACCCCCCACAGCAAGGCGCCGGTAATACCCAGGGCCCAGAAGATCAGCCCCCCGAGCGCACCCTGGATAATGGCAATCAGCAGGTTGCCCTTCACGGTAGCCCGGGTAACCTCGGCAAACTTGGCAAACAGCAGCCGCTCACGCTCATCCCCTAGCGGCAACGCCTTGATCAGCAACTCCACCAGTTTATGGCCGTCCCGCAGCAGGAAAAATGCCATGTAAACCATCAGCGCCAGCCCCAGAAAAAACTGGAAGGTGTTCTGGCCAATGCCGAGGGCCTGCTTGGCCAGGAACTGGCTGCCGCCCAGAATGGCGTTCACCGCGCGATCCCGAAGTTCACCGAAGTTGATGTCAAACTGGGCCAGGAAAGCCTGAATGGCCGGAAAGGACTGGTTCACCTGGTCAATGTATTCCCCGGGCCGGATTTCCCCTTCCTGGATTTTCTGATAGATGCCAACGCCCTCGGCAATCAGGGCGGTCCCGAGAAACAGCACCGGAATCACCACGATAATCATGCAGATCATCAGGGTGATCAGGGCATTAATGTTGGGGCGCTCGCCCAGGCGCCTGACCAGCAGTTGCTGGACCGGGTGAAAAATCAGGGCAATGGCCACGGCCCAGAAAATCGGCCCGAAAAACGGCTTCATCAGCCAGATAAAAGCAAACGACACCCCCACCAGCATGGCCAGAAAGGTCCGTGTCTCGAGTTTTGCGTACATATCAAACATTCCTGAAGCAATGACGTTCCCGGCGAACCGGCTTTCCAGCCCCGCAGACTACCACGAGAGCGTGGCCACTGTAGCCGGATTCACGTTATAGTGGCAGGTTATCGAACAGCAAATAAACAGGCCATGTTGTTGGATCCCGATAGCTTTACCATCGAAACCGCCCTTGAGGCTGCCACCGAACTGCAGAAGGTGCTGGCCGCCCGCACCCATCGCCGGAAAGTGATGGGGCAAGAGGTATTGGTGCCCGGGCAACTCGGCGAAGCCCTGCACCTGCCCCGCACCATCAGCCGGCTGACCAGCAAGCAGTTACGGCAACGGGAAAGAGGGCTGGAAGACTTCCAGGAACTCTGGCCCACGCTTTCCGAGTTCACCCGGCGCAAGGTAACCGACCGGCTGGGCTGGTACGACCCGAAAGACCTGGACTGGGACGACAAACGTTCCAACCGCCGCCCGGTAGTCGATCCTGACGCCTGATACGTATAACTGCTGAACCCGAACTGTGGAACGCCCGCTGGCAGACTTTGAATTGTCACAAAGCGTCCCTATGGTAGGTAGATCAGGAGGATTTCTTATGACTCAACATCAACACTTCAATGCCTTTCTGGCAGAAAGAAGCGCAGTACCCACGCTGCTGTGCGGCCATTGCCGCTCGATCCTGTCCCGGGCCCGGATTTTCCGGAACCAGGGCGACAACCACCAGGACATCTGCTGCGACACCATCGGCCTGTGCTCGGCCGACGACTGCGGTGCCGTCAACTGTTGTGACGAAGCCCTCGCGCAAGTCGACAACCCCGAGCGCCTGTTCGATATTGCGTCCTGATTCAAAGCCGCAACGCTCTGTTACCGAACTCAAACACAGCAACATTCCATCTGCATTATCCTGAAGGCTGAACATTGTCACCGCGACAATCGCGCAACCTATCAGTCAGGACAGTCGATGGCATGCGTATTCTGAGAACTGACGAAGCCCGCTTCGCAGGCCTCCCGGATTACCCTTTTTCCCCCAACTATCTGGATGTCGAACCGGGCCTGCGAATGCACTTCGTGGATGAAGGCCCGAAAAATGCGGCACCGGTAGTGATGCTGCACGGTGAGCCTTCCTGGTCGTACCTGTACCGGCACATGATCCCCGTGGTCGCCGATGCCGGGCACCGGGTACTGGCGCCGGACCTCGTCGGTTTCGGAAAATCGGACAAACCTGTCGACACCGCAGACTACACCTCGGACAACCACGTAAACTGGCTGACCCGGTGGGCCGAAGAGCTGGACCTGTGGAATATCACGCTGGTATGCCAGAACTGGGGCTCACTGCTGGGCTTGCGACTGGCTGCAGAAAACCACCGGCGCTTCAGCCGCATTATTGTCGGTAACGGAATGCTGCCCACCGGAGACTCACCGGTACCGTCTGTTTTTCGCCTGTGGAAAGCCTTTGCCAGCCACAGCCCCTGGTTTCCCGTAGCACGGATCATCCAGCTGGGTACCGAGAGAACCCTGTCCAGCGGCGAACTGGCCGCCTACGAAGCCCCCTTTCCGGACGCCCGCCACAAAGCCGGGGCACGGGCCTTTCCGAAACTGGTGCCCACCTCGCCCTCGGATCCATCCAGCGCCGCCAACCGGGAAGCCTGGCGGATACTGGAAAAATGGCGCAAACCGTTCATTACCTGCTTCAGCAGCAGTGACCCGATTACCCGGGGCGGAGACCGGCTGATGCAGCGCCGCATTCCCGGCGCTTTCGGCCAGCCCCACATTACCCTCAGTGGCGGTCACTTCCTGCAGGAAGATTCACCCCGCCAGTTTGCCCGGGTGATACTGGACGCACTGAAGGCCGAGATGGCCGCCTGACGCCCGTTCCAGGCTTATCCGAACACAGTAACCGTTTGCCGGCTCAGCGCCACCAGCTCACCGCTGGAAGTCCAGATACCGGCATGGGTGTGGCCGTAGCCCGCCCCGGCCTGGTCAATGGTGGCCCGGTACAGCAGCCAGTCACCGGGCTCGATCACCGGCCGGGGATGCACAATTTCCAGTGCCCAGCTCAGGGAACTGGCCGGCACACGATCTTTCAGGTGCGGCAGTACCGCCGGCGGCCAGGCATCTACCAGCGCAACAATATGGGCATCAGTGAACACTTCCGGAGTTTCCCGGAACTGCATCCAGCCGCCCATTTCACGGCCACCCTTACCGGAAAACGGCAAATTGCCGAACGCCCAGCGCATCTCGATGTGCTGGGTGAACTCCGGAGTCATACCCTTGATGTAGGGCAGCCCCTGACACTGGTCGACCGGCCTGGCTTCGGGCGCCGGAAGCGGCTCCACCTGAATGGCCGATTCCCGGTCTCCGCCGAAGCTGGCCAGGCAGACCAGGCGAGGTTCGCCATTCTGCAGAATCCGCCCCTGTACTTGCGAAACGGCCTTGCCTTCGCGCAAAAGTTCGGCCTCAAACTGCGCCGGCACGCCGGGCTCCACCGGCCCGACAAAAGATACCTGCAGGGCCCTCATAGCCCGGCCTTCCGCCACCTTTGCTGCCATCACATCAAATGCGAGAGCCGCAACCAGGCCGCCAAACGTGGCGCGCCCCTGAGCCCAGTCAGAAGGAAGGGTCACTGTGCCATCCTGGCGTACTTCGGCCAGCAGCTGATCAAAGGTCATAGGCTTATTTTCCAGTTGGTTAGTATGCAAACCTCATAGACTGCACCAATCGCAACACGCCCGCAATAACCTTGCCCCGGCAACTACCTACCACCAAACCGGCATTATTCATATTAAAGCAGCGACAAAACGACTATAATGTTTCAAAATCACGCACTGCCCTGCGGTGCAATACCCTCCGAATACCGAGTACATTCATGTCAGAATTGTCTTTTGCCGAACTGGGGCTGGATCCAGCTGTACTGGAAGCCGTTTCCGCTGTTGGCTATGAAACTCCGTCACCCATCCAGGCGCAATCCATCCCTGCCCTCCTGGCCGGTAACCACCTGTTGGGCGTTGCCCAGACCGGTACCGGCAAGACCGCAGCCTTTGCCCTGCCGCTGCTGAGCCGCATCGACGCCAACATTGCTGAACCCCAGATCCTGGTACTGGCTCCGACACGAGAGCTGGCCATCCAGGTGGCAGAGGCCTTCACGACCTACGCCAGCAAGTTCCGCAACTTCCATGTACTGCCCATTTACGGCGGCCAGGACTTTGCTCCGCAGATTCGCGGCCTCAAGCGTGGCGCCCAGGTTATTGTGGGCACCCCGGGCCGGATGCTCGACCACCTGCGCAAAGGCACCCTGAAACTGGGCAGCCTGAAGGCACTGGTGCTGGATGAAGCCGACGAAATGCTGCGCATGGGCTTTATCGATGACGTAGAAGCGATTCTGTCGAAAACCCCGGATACCTGTCAGCGCGCCCTGTTCTCGGCCACCATGCCGCCGCAGATCAAGAAAGTTGCGCAGACCTACCTGAAGAACGCGACTGAAGTAAAAATCGAGAGCGAGACCCGCACGGTTGAGCGCATCTCCCAGTTCGTTCTGCCGGTGTACGCCGAGCGCAAGCTGGATGCCCTGACCCGCATCCTGGAAGTGGAGCCGTTCGACGCCTCCATTATCTTTGTGCGCACCAAGGCTGAAACCACCCTGCTGGCTGAAAAGCTGTCAGCCCGTGGCCACGCTGTGGCACCCCTGAGCGGTGACCTGAACCAGCGCCAGCGCGAGCAGACCGTTGAAGATCTCAAGCGTGGCAAGAAAGACATCATCATTGCCACCGACGTAGCGGCTCGCGGCCTGGACGTGCCCCGGATTACCCACGTCATCAACTACGATGTGCCCTACGACACTGAAGCGTATATTCACCGTGTTGGTCGTACCGGTCGTGCCGGCCGTACCGGCAAGGCTATCCTGCTGGTCACTCCGCGTGAGCGCAGCTGGCTGCGTACTCTGGAGCGGGCCACCAACTCTCCGATGGAACCGTACCAGCTGCCGTCACCGGCTGCCCTGCAGAAAATGCGGGTAGAACAGTTTGAAGAGCAGCTGCTGGGCTTCACCAACGATCCCCGTTCTGGCAAGGCTATCGCCCTGCTGGACGAGATTGCCGAGCGTAACGACATGGACATGGCGGCCGTAGCCGGCGCCCTGGCCTGCCTGCTGGAAGCCTCCCAGCCGGATTCCCTGCCGCTGGAGCAGCCGGAAGCCCTGCCGGAGATTTCTGCCGCACCCCGCCGTGATCGCAAAGGCCCGCCTCCGGGCAAAGGTGGTTTCCGTAAGGGTGCCCCGGGCAAGAAGTTCAGTAAGGATGGCAAGCCGGGCTTCCGCAAGAGCGGCCCGAAAGCTGGCAAACCCGCCGGCAAGGGCGGCAAGCCCGCAGCCAAGGGCCCCAAGCGCGCCCCGCGCTGAGGCCTGTTCAGCTAGCCGGTCAAGCTGACCGGCTACGCTGGTAGACTACGAAACTGTAGTCGTAAGGATTGTTGTCTGACGCGGAGAAGTCTTCGCGTCCGATTTCTTCCCACTCGTCCCAGTTCACTTCCGGAAAATACGCATCTCCGTCTACCTCGGCGTGCACCTGGGTGATGTACATCCGGTCGACCATTGGCAGGGCTTCAGCGTAGATCTGACCGCCGCCGATGATCATTACTTCGTCTCCGCCTTCCAGCTCAGCCTGCGCTTCCGCTTTGACCAGTGCCGCTTCCAGTGATGACGCAGCAACGGTGCCTGCGGGTGCCTGCCAGTCTGCGTTCCGGGAAATCACCACGTTCATCCGTCCGGGCAGTGGCCGGCCGATAGAATCCCAGGTTTTCCGCCCCATGATGATGGGCTTACCCATGGTAGCCTGCTTGAAGTACTTCAAATCCCCCGGCAGATACCAGGGGAGCTGGTTGTTCCTCCCGATGACCCGATTTCTGGCCATAGCGACTATCAGTGCCTTTCTCACGTTTCTGTACCTCTCTTACTTGTGCCTTGCCGCCCGTTACCGCCTGCTTCGGAGTGCGGGGGATTGGGGACGGCTTGCCAAAAACCGCTCCTTACGGCACATCCATGTGGCGCTTCTGCTCCGCCATCCATGGCTCCGCACATTTTTGGCAAGCCGTCCCCAACCCCCCGCGCTCCAACTTTGGCGTACGCCGTCTTTGGATCTCAGATAGCTATCGGCGCTTTTATACCCGGGTGTGGGTCATAGCCCTCGAATTCGAAATCCTCCAGTTCGTAATCAAAGATGGATTCCGGCTTGCGCTTAATGATCAGTTTGGGCAGCGGCCTCGGCTCGCGTTTCAGTTGTTCGAACACGATGTCGTCGGTCAGGTGGTTGCTGTACAGGTGGCAGTCACCGAAGGTGTGGACGAATTCTCCCACTTCCAGATCACATTGCTGGGCGATCATGTGGGTCAGCAGCGCGTAGCTGGCGATGTTGAACGGAACACCGAGGAACAGGTCAGCGCTGCGCTGGTAAAGCTGACAAGACAGCTTGCCGTCGGCCACGTAGAACTGGAACAGGCAGTGGCAAGGCGCCAGTGCCATGCGGCCTTCACGCACGTTGTCCTGAGGGCTAACGGACTCGTCCGGCAATTCTGCCGGGTTCCAGGCGGAGACGATCAGGCGCCGGGAGTTGGGTTTGGTGCGGATCTGGTCGATGACTTCGCTGATCTGGTCGATGACGCGGCCGTCGTGGCATTGCCAGCTGCGCCATTGTTTACCGTAGATGGGGCCCAGGTCGCCGTTTTCGAGGGCCCATTCGTTCCAGATGCTGACTTTGCGTTCCGCCAGCCAGGTGTTGTCGGTGGAGCCTTTCAGGAACCACAGTAATTCGTAGATGATGCTGCGCAGGTGCACTTTCTTGGTGGTGACCAGCGGGAAGCCGTCCTGCAGGTTGAAGCGGATTTGCCGGCCGAATACCGAGCGGGTACCTACGCCGGTGCGGTCGCCTTTGTCGAATCCGTTGTCGACTACGTCTTGCATCAGGTCGAGGTAGGCTTTCATTGGGCGTTTCTCCGGTAAGCAAGGATCATCAGGGCGGCGCCGGCGGCGATCATGGGGGTGGAGAGCACCTGCCCCATGGTGAGCCAGTCAAAGGCCAGGTAGCCCAGTTGCGGGTCTGGCTGGCGCACGAATTCGGTCAGGAAGCGGAAGCTGCCGTAGCCCACCAGGAACAGGCCGGAGACGGCCATTTTCGGGCGGGGTTTTGAGGAGAACCACCACAGCAACGCGAACAGCACCACGCCTTCCAGGGCGAACTGGTAGAGCTGGGACGGGTGCCGCGCCAGGCTGTCCGGTGCCTGGGGGAAAACCATACCCCAGGACACGTCGGTGGGCTTGCCCCAGAGTTCGCCGTTGATGAAGTTGCCGATGCGCCCGGCACCCAGCCCCACCGGCACCAGGGGTGCCACGAAGTCGGCGATTTTCCAGAAGCCGGCCCCGGTTTTGCGGCCGAACCACCACATAGCCAGCATCACGCCCAGCAATCCGCCGTGGAACGACATGCCGCCTTCCCAGACCCTGAGCAGCCACAGCGGGTCTGCCAGGAAGGTGTCGAAGTTGTAGAACACCACGTAGCCGAAGCGGCCACCGAGGATGACCCCTAGCGCCAGGTAGAACAGCATGTCGCCCACCTGTTCTTCGTGCAGGGGCGACCAGGGCTTGCGGGTGCGCAGGCGGCCCAGCCACCAGCCGGCGGCGAAGCCGAGCAGGTAGGTCAGGCCATACCAGTGAATTTTCAGTGGGCCGATGGCGATGGCCACCGGGTCAAATTGCGGGTGTTGCAGCATGGAATGTCTCTCAGCTCAGCAGGAATCGGAGGCCGACGATGATCAGGACGATGGCGAAGATTCGCTTCAGCAGGCGGCCGTCGAGTTTGTGCGCCAGCTTTGCGCCGATGCGGGCAAAGAACACGCTGGTAACCACAATACCGATCAGGGCCGGCAAATATATGAAGCCAAGACTCATTTCCGGCAAACCCGGGTGTCCCCAGCCGGTCCAGATGTTGGCAGTGGCTCCGGCCAGGGCGATGGGCAGGCCAAGGGCGGCGGAGGTTCCCACTGCCTGCTGCATTTTCACGTTACACCAGGTCAGGTAAGGCACCGATATGGTGCCGCCGCCAATCCCGAAAATGGCGGAGGCCCAGCCGATAAAGCCGCCGGCTACGCCAAGGCCGGTTGTTCCCGGCACATCCCGGCCCGGTTTGGGGTTCACTTCCAGGATCATTTTCAGGGCCACCAGGATAGCGAAGGCACCGATAATGGTTTCCAGGGCCGGCCCGCTCAGCAATGACGCCGTCCAGGCCCCGACCACTGCACCGCCGACGATACCAACCGTCAGGGGCCGGAACAGTTCCCAGCGCACCGCCTGGTGCTGGTGGTGGGTTCGGATGGAGCTGATCGAGGTGAACACGATGGTGGCCAGGGACGTGCCGATGGCCAGATGCGCAGCGATTTCAGGGCTCACGCCCACAAAACCGAAGCTGAAGATCAGCACAGGCACGATCACCAGGCCGCCACCAATGCCGAACAGGCCCGCCATGGTGCCGGCCAGGGCGCCGAGCAGCAGGTACAGAATAAATACGCCGAACAGGGTCATGAGTCTCAAGGGTCCCGGTAGGATTTCAGGCTGGTATGATACGCATAGTTGACTGTATCTGCAGCCTCCCGAACCAAAGGAAACGCCTGAACCATGTGCCTGATTGCCTTCGCCGTTGGCCAGAATCCCCGCTTCCCGCTGGTGGTGGCGGCCAACCGGGATGAATTTTTCCGGCGCCCCACTGCCGGCATGGATTGGTGGCAGGATTCCCGCGGGCAAAAAGTGCTGGCAGGCAGGGACCTGGAATCCGGCGGTACCTGGCTGGCTATCTCTCCGGACGGCCAGGTGGCTGCGGTTACCAACGTGCGCGAAGGCAGTACCGAAAGCGGTCGCCACAGCCGGGGTGAGCTTCCACTGCTGGCACTGGCCCGGCCACGGGAGGAATTGCAACACCAGCTGAATTCCGAACCCGGCCGCTACGCCGGGTTTAACCTGGTGTCGCTGGCCGGCTCCGGCGGCTGGTATTACAGTAACCGGGACGCCCATCCCGGCCGGCAGGTATTCCGGGGCATGTACGGCCTGAGCAATCACCTGTTGCAGACGCCCTGGCCGAAGCTGCTGCGCCTGCGCACCGCCGTGGGCCACTGTGTCGAGCAGGCCGGCGGCGATGCCGGCGCACTCCATCAGCAACTGATTCCCCTGCTGCAGGACAACAGCCCGGCCCCGGACCACGAACTGCCGGATACCGGCGTGGGCATCGAAACCGAGCGGTTTCTGTCGGCGCCCTTCGTTACCGGTGAGCACTATGGCACCCGGGCTACCACGGTGGTGACGGTCTCCCGGGAAGGCGAAATCCACGTAACGGAACAATCCTGGGGGCCGTTCGGCGCCGCCCTTGAGCGACGTCAGTTCAGCTGGCAGCGGTAGCCCGGGGACTCTGATATAATCCGCCCAATTTCTGACACACCGGACCCGGAGGGCCCCATGGCCGGCGAGAGCAACAACAGCACATCCATTGCCGACTTTGAAAAATCCCTGGACGAACTGGAAAAGCTGGTTCGCGACCTGGAGCAAGGCGAGCTGTCGCTGGAGCAGTCCCTGGCCGCGTTCGAGCGGGGCGTCAAACTCACCCGGGAATGCCAGAGCGCCCTGAAATCCGCCGAGCAACGGGTGGAACAACTCGTCCAGAACAGCGATGGTTCGCTGGAAACCCGGCCCTTTTCCGCGGATGACAGCAACTGATGACCGACAGCACTTCCCCGGCCCTCGCCTACCTGGAACACTGCCGCACCCGTATTGACCACGAACTCGCCCAGGGCATCCAGCAGGCCTCGGTGTCAGACCGCCTGCAGGAAGCCATGCGCTACAGCGTGCTGGGAGGCGGCAAACGGATTCGCCCGGCGCTGTGCCTGGCCGCCGCCAGGGCAGTGGGTAGCCCGGAAGATGCCGCCGTGGCACCGGCCTGTTCACTGGAACTGATCCACGCCTATTCGCTGGTGCACGACGACCTGCCCGCCATGGATGACGACGACCTGCGCCGGGGCCGGCCTACAGCCCATATTGCCTTCGACGAAGCTACCGCGATCCTGGCCGGCGATGCCCTGCAGACCCTGGCGTTCACGCTGCTCGCTGATGCCCCGCAACTGTCCGATACCCAGCGGGTTCGCATGATTGCCGAGCTGGCCCGGGCCAGTGGCCATCAGGGCATGGTGGGTGGCCAGGCCATTGACCTGGAATCGGTCGGCCTTGCGCTGAACATCGAACAGCTGGAAACCATGCACCGGCACAAGACCGGCGCGCTGATTGAAGCCAGCGTGCGACTGGGCGCCCTGACCGCTCCGGGGGTCAGCGAGCAGCAACTGAGTGCCTTGTCGGATTACGCCAGCGCCCTTGGCCTGGCATTCCAGGTGCAGGACGACCTGCTGGACATCGAGGGCGACACTGAAATCATCGGCAAGCGCCAGGGCTCCGACGCCGCCAAGGCCAAGCCCACCTACCCGGCCCTGCTGGGGCTGGATGGTGCCCGGGAGCGGCTCGGTGCATTGCTGCTCCAATCCAAGCAGGCGCTGGACGGGTTTGGCGAAGAAGCCGCTCCGTTGCGGGCCATGGCAGACTATGTGGTCAGCCGGAACCACTGACCGGATTATCGCCGCAACATACCTTTTTGTAACAACTGGCCTGGGAAGTATGAAACAGCCTGTCCTGTTCCCTTATAATGCCCGCCAGAGAATTCATCTTTCCGACAAAGACCCGAGCTGATGCAGGACACATATATTTTCAGGGAAATCCCGTCACAGCGGCCCAACACTCCGCTACTGGACCGGATTGAAGTTCCGGCCCAGCTGCGTGAACTTCCGCCGGAAGATCTGCCCCAACTGGCCCGGGAGCTGCGAGCATTCCTGCTCTGGTCGGTGGGCCAGACCGGTGGGCATTTCGGTGCCGGCCTGGGGGTTCTGGAACTGACCCTGGCTCTGCATTTTGTCTTCAACACGCCTGAAGACCGGCTGGTATGGGATGTGGGCCACCAGGCCTACCCCCACAAGATCCTGACCGGCCGCCGCGAGCAGATGGGCAGCATCCGCCGCAAGGATGGCCTGGCCGGGTTCCCGAAGCGGGCCGAAAGTGAATACGACACCTTCGGTGTGGGCCACTCCAGCACGTCTATCAGTGCCGCCCTGGGCATGGCCATTGCCGCCCGCATGCAAAACACCGGGCGTAAGAGCATTGCCGTGATCGGCGATGGCGCCATGACCGCAGGCATGGCCTTCGAGGCCCTGAACCACGCAGGCCACCTGCATGCCGACATGCTGGTAATCCTGAACGACAACGACATGTCCATCTCCCGCAACGTGGGTGGCCTGTCCAACTACTTTGCCAAGCTGCTGGCCAGCCGTACCTACAACCAGGTTCGCGACAGCAGCAAGAAAGTGCTTAAGGGCACGCCACACCTGATGGCGCTGGCGAAGAAGACCGAAGAGCACTTCAAGGGCATGATCGCACCTGGCACCCTGTTTGAAGAGCTGGGCTTCAACTACATCGGCCCCATCGATGGCCATGACCTGCCGCTGCTGGTGGAAACGCTGGAAAATATCCGCGAGCTGGAAGGCCCGCAGTTCCTGCACGTGGTGACCACCAAGGGTAAGGGCTTTGCCCCGGCCGAGGCCGATCCGATCGGCTACCACGCCATCAACAAGATCGAACCGGTGCCGGCCAGCAAACCGGAGCCGGTAAAACCCGCCTCCCCCAAACCCAAGTACGCCAACGTCTTCGGCCAGTGGCTGTGTGATGCGGCAGAACAGGACGAGCGGGTTGTCGGCATTACCCCGGCCATGTGTGAAGGGTCAGACCTGCTGGCCTTCTCCGAACGCTTCCCGGAGCGCTATTTCGATGTGGCCATTGCCGAACAGCACGCCGTAACCCTGGCGGCCGGTATGGCCTGTGATGGCGCCAAGCCGGTGGTGGCCATTTACTCCACCTTCCTGCAGCGGGGCTACGATCAGCTGGTGCACGATGTGGCCATCCAGAACCTGGATGTGCTGTTTGCCATCGACCGGGCAGGCCTGGTGGGCGAAGACGGCCCCACCCACGCCGGCGCCTTCGATATCAGCTACCTGCGCTGCATCCCGAACATGGTGATCATGACGCCGTCGGATGAAAACGAAACCCGCCAGCTGCTGCACACCGGCCTGGAATTCCAGGGCCCGGCAGCGGTGCGTTATCCCCGGGGCACCGGCCCGGGCGCCGACATCCAGCAACAGCTGCAGGCGCTGCCCATCGGCAAGGGCCGTCGGGTTCGGGACGGCAGCCGGGTGGCCATTCTCAATTTCGGCACCCTGCTGACACCGGCACTGGAAGCGGCCGAAGCCCTGGATGCCACCGTGGCCGACATGCGCTTTGTGAAACCGCTGGACGAAGCCCTGGTGCTGGAACTGGCCGAACAGCATGACCTGCTGGTGACCCTGGAAGAGAACGTGGTAGCCGGTGGTGCCGGCAGTGCGGTGACCGAATTCCTGAACGCCAGCCTGGTTACCATGCCGGTGCTGCAGCTGGGTCTACCTGATCGGTTCGTGGAGCACGGCAAGCACGAGCAACTGCTGGAAGAGTGCGGACTGAATGCCGCAGGCATTCGCGAGGCCATCGCCCGGCGCCTGGAGCAACTGGGTTACCCGGGGCTGACCGCCGCCAAGTAACCGATACGCGGGCAACCCGGGTTGCCCGCAGCAATCAATTATTCAGGCCAGGTCGTCGTCCTGGTGGGTCTCAAGCCAGTGGCCCAGCTTGCTTTGCTTGGTATTCAGGTAATGCTCGTTATGGGGGTTACGGCCCACATGCAAAGGCACCCGCTCGGCAATCCGGATGCCGTAAGATTCCAGCGCCTTCACTTTCCGCGGATTATTGGTCATCAGCCTCAGGCTGGTAATGCCCAGATGCTCCAGCATGTCTTTGCACATGCTGTAATCCCTCAGGTCTGCCCCGAAGCCCAGCCGCTCGTTCGCCTCGACCGTATCTGCGCCCTCATCCTGCAACCGGTAGGCCCGGATCTTGTTCAGCAGGCCGATACCCCGGCCTTCCTGACGCAGGTACAACAGAATGCCACGGCCTTCCCGGGCAATACTGCGCAGCGCTTCTTCCAGCTGGTAGCCGCAATCACAGCGCATGCTGTACAGGGCGTCACCGGTCAGACACTCCGAGTGGGTACGGGCCAGCAGTGGCTCGTCTGAGCTGATATCACCCAACGTCAGCGCTACATGCTCCTTGCCGGTATCCGGCTCTTCAAAGCCGTGCATGTCGAAAACACCGAACGGGGTGGGCAAACGGCAGGTCTCAATGTAACGAACAGCCACTGTAATTCCTCGTGGTTCTGACAAATGGGGCGGGCATTCTATCACGGTGGTACTAGGCCGGCGTAGTGCCGGCAACCCAGTGACCGGAACGACCACCTTTTTTCTCCAGCAAACGGACGTTATCAACCACCATACCCTTGTCCACCGCCTTGCACATATCGTACAGGGTGAGGGCCGCGATGCTGGCTGCCGTCAGTGCTTCCATCTCGACACCGGTCTGGCCGGAGAGCTTGCATCGGGTCAGGATATGGACCGAGGCGCCATCTTCCCCCGGGGTCAGCTCCACCTTCACCGAGGTAAGGTTCAGGGCATGGCAAAGGGGAATCAGGTCGTGGGTCCTCTTGGCTGCCATAATGCCGGCAATTCGCGCAGTGGCCAGTACGTCACCCTTCGGATGCTCGCCATCCACGATCATACGCAGGGTTTCCGGCTGCATGCGGATGGTCGCCTCGGCCCGGGCCTCGCGCTCGGTAACAGCCTTGTCGGTTACATCGACCATCCGGGCTTCGCCTTTATCATCAAGATGCGTCAGCTTGCTCACGATTGTTTCAGCCTCAGTAATTCAATGGGTTATTTCAGCAAGGCCCGGTTACCACCAGAAACCGATGCCGGCAATCCCCTGGCCGCCAAGGGCCCTGGCCTTTGCTATGTGGCCGGGCTGCATACCGCCCAGTGCGTAGACCGGCAGCCTGGCTGCAGCGACCAGTTGCTCAAAGCCCTCCCAGCCCAGGGTTGGTTCTCCCGGGTGGCTGGCCGTGGGCAACACCGGCCCCAGCACCGCGTAATCCGCTCCCAGGCGCTCCGCATGGCGCAACTGCTCCGCGCTATGGCAAGACACACCCAGCCAGGCATTACCCGCTGCAGGACGCCCTGAAAGCCTTTCAGCTTCACGCCAGGGCAAATGCAGGCCGTCGGCCTCCGTAAATTCCGAAAGCAGGGCTGGTCCGCCATGGAGCATTACCCCGACCGATGAGCCGGAGCAGCGCGCCAGCGCCATCGAGGCCAGTTGCCGGTACTGCTCCGGAGCCAGCCCCGGCGCCCGTAACACTACCAGGCCACCGGTAACCCGCTGCAGGGCCTGGTCGAGCCGGCCTTCAGCCTCACCTGGCCCAGCCAGGGAACCGGTAATGTGCAAAGTCCGGGGCAGTCTCAGGGCCCGGATGATCGGCCGGTTCGCCGCAGGAAAGTCTTCATCCCGCAGCTCTTCCGGGGTCAGCCAGAACACCGGCTGACCTTCCCTGCCCTCGGCTTCGCCTTCCGCCGATGCGGTCTGCCAGACATCCAGGAACACTTGCTTGTCGCCGTAGTCATGGCGAATACCAATCACCGGCTCCAGCGTTTCAGCCGGCACCCGAAGCCCGGTTTCTTCGGCGATTTCACGCACCAGGGCCTGCTGTACGGTTTCTCCCGGCTCTACCTTGCCGCCGGGAAATTCCAGCAATCCTCCCTGATGTACGTGCTCCGGCCGCCGGGCGATCAGTATCCGACCATCACGCACGATTACCGCTACCGCCACATGGATCAGTTTCTTTACTGCCATGGCCGCGGGCTCAGGTGCGGTATTCGGCATTGATGGTCACATAATCGTGGGAGAAGTCGCAGGTCCACACGGTTTCGTGGACATCGCCCCGCTTCAGGTCAATGGCGATGGTAATTTCTTCCTGGTCCATTACTGCCTGGCCGCGGGCTTCGGAATAATCATCCGCCCTGCCGCCATTGCGCACCAGGCAGACATCGCCCAGATAGATTTCCAGCGCTTCCAGGTCGAGATTCGGTACACCGGCCCGGCCCACGGCTGCCAGGATCCGGCCCCAGTTCGGGTCTGACGCAAACAGGGCGGTCTTTACCAGCGGCGAATGGGCCACGGTATAGGCTACGCCCAGGGCTTCCTGCTGGTTACCGGCGCCGGTTACGTCAATGGTGACAAACTTGGTGGCGCCTTCGCCGTCACGAACAATGGCATGGGCCAGGTCCAGGTAGACCTGCTGCAGGACTTCCCTCAGCCTGGGCAGCAACGGGCTGTCTGCGGTAATTTCCGGGCCGGAGTACTGGCCGGTGGCCATCAGCATGCAGGCATCGTTGGTGGAGGTGTCACTGTCGATGGTAATCCGGTTGAAGGACTTCTCGCCCAGCTCGGAGGCCAGGCCCTGAAGCACGTCCGGTGCAATATTGGCGTCGGTAGCGATAAAGCCCAGCATGGTCGCCATGTTGGGGCGAATCATGCCGGCACCCTTGCTGATGCCGGAGACGGTTACCGTGTGGCCATCCAGGTCCACCTGGCAGCTGGCACCCTTGGGCCGGGTATCCGTGGTCATAATGCCACTGGCAGCTTCCGCCCAGCGATCTTCACGGATGCCCGAAAGGGCTTCCGGCAGCGCAGCAACAATCTTGTCCACCGGCAGCGGCTCACCGATGACGCCGGTCGAGAACGGCAGAACGTCAGCCGTCTGGACACCAGCCTGCCCGGCCAGCTCGGCGCAGCAACGTTCTGCATCGGCCACACCACGGGCGCCGGTACCGGCATTGGCGTTGCCGGTGTTGATCAGCAGGTAACGGGGAGCACCCTGCTCCAGGTGGCGCCGGCTCAGCACTACCGGCGCGGCGCAAAACTGGTTAGTGGTAAAAATACCAGCCACCCGGGCACCGGGTGCCAGCTCGAACACCACAACGTCTTTGCGGCCGGGCTTTTTGATGCCGGCGCTGGCAATGCCAATCTTCACCCCGGCCACCGGGAAAAACTCGGGTAAGGTTCCTGCACCTACCGCCATGCCTGTCTCCTTGAATAATCCTGATCAATAAACGACAAAACCCGCAAGCTGCCAGCACTCTGGCGGTTTGCGGGTTCTGGTGCTTCGGTGCCGGGCTGGTCGGTTAGCTGACCTTGCCGCAGCACTGTTTGTATTTCTTGCCAGATCCGCAGGGGCAGGGTTCGTTTCGGCCCACTTTTCGCTCCTGGCGCACAAAGGTATCCGGCGTGGTCTGCTGGCCTTGCTGGCCGTCTTCGCCGTCACCTTCACCTTCCGCTGCCCGGGCGGCGCTGGTTTCGTCATGGCGGAGCTTGGCACGGGCCATTTCCCGCTCCAGCTCTTCCTTGCGACGGCGCTCGATCTCTTCCATTTCCTCGCGGCTCTGCACCCGAACGTGGCTCAGCACCCGGGCAACATCACGCTTCATGGTATCAAGCATGGTCTCGAACAGGTTGAAAGCCTCACGCTTGTATTCCTGCTTCGGGTTCTTCTGGGCGTAGCCACGCAGGTGAATACCACGGCGCAGATGATCCATGTTCGACAAGTGTTCTTTCCACAAGGTGTCGAGCACCTGCAGGAACACCTGTTTTTCGAACTTGCGCATGGCTTCGGCGCCGGCGACTTCTTCCTTGGAGCGGTATTCGGCCACAATCGCGTCGAGGATCTTCTGGCGAAGGTTCTCCTCGTACAGCTTGTTGTCTTCTTCCAGCCACTTCTGCACCGGAAGGTCCACGGCCATCTCGGACTGCAGCTGTGCTTCCAGGCCGGCCACATCCCACTGCTCCGGCATGCTCTGGGGCGGAATGAATTCGCTGATCAGGGCATCCACCACATCGGCCCGGATGGTGTCGACCATCTCGGAAATATCGTTGGAGGCCATCACCTCGTTACGCTGATCATAGATCACCGTACGCTGGTCGTTGGCCACGTCATCGTATTCCAGCAGGGTTTTACGCATGTCGAAGTTGCGACCTTCCACCTTGCGCTGGGACTTCTCGATGGCGTTGGAGACCATGCGGTGTTCGATGGCCTCGCCCTTCTTCATGCCCATAGCCTGCATCAGGTTCTTCACCCGCTCCGGGGCAAAGATCCGCATCAGGTTATCTTCCAGTGACAGGAAGAAGCGGGAAGAACCCGGATCGCCCTGACGGCCGGCACGGCCCCGCAACTGATTGTCGATACGGCGGGATTCGTGGCGCTCGGTGCCGACAATGTGCAGACCACCGGCGTCCAGCACCTGGGTGTGACGCTCAGTCCACTCGGCCTTGATGCGGGCAACTTCCTCCTCGGAAGGGTTGTCCAGGCCGGCCACTTCGTGCTCCCAGTTACCACCCAGCACAATGTCGGTACCACGGCCCGCCATGTTGGTGGCGATGGTCACCGCACCCGGGCGGCCCGCCTGGGCAATGATCTGGGCTTCGGATTCGTGCTGCTTGGCGTTCAGGATCTTATGGTCGATCCGTGCCTTTTTCAGCAGCATGGACAGCAATTCAGACGCCTCGATGGAGGCCGTACCCACCAGTACCGGGCGACCTTCGGAGGTTACATCCTTGATCTCGTCGATAATGGCGTGGAATTTCTCTTCCTGGGTCAGGTACACCAGGTCGTTGTAGTCAATCCGCTGGATCGGCTTGTTGGGCGGAATCACCACCACGTCCAGGCCGTAGATCTGGCGGAACTCGAAGGCTTCGGTATCGGCGGTACCGGTCATGCCCGCAAGCTTCTCGTATAAACGGAAATAGTTCTGGAAGGTGGTGGAGGCCAGGGTCTGGCTCTCGGCCTGGATTTTCAGACCCTCTTTCGCCTCGATGGCCTGGTGCAGACCTTCACTCCAGCGGCGGCCCGGCATGGTGCGGCCGGTGTGTTCGTCAACAATGACCACCTGACCGCCTTGGACAATGTAATCCACATCTTTCTGGAACAGGTGGTGGGCGCGCAGGGCCGAATGAACATGGTGCAGCAGGCTGAGGTTGGCCGCGGAATACAGGCTTTCCCCTTCGTTCAGCAAACCGCGGCTGAGCAGGAGCTCCTCGACCTTTTCATGGCCGGCTTCAGTCAGCTCAACCTGGCGGGATTTTTCGTCGATGGTGAAGTCACCGGAGGACTCACCCTCCTCGCTCACCTCGCCTTTCTCCAGGCTGGGCACCAGGCTGTTAATGGCCTGGTACATTTTCGAGGAGTCTTCCGCGGCACCGGAGATAATCAGCGGCGTGCGGGCCTCATCGATCAGAATCGAATCCACCTCATCCACGATGGCATAGTTCAGCCCGCGCTGGACCTTGTCTTCAATACTGAAGGCCATGTTGTCGCGCAGGTAATCGAAGCCGAACTCGTTGTTGGTACCGTAGGTAATATCGGCCTGGTAGGCCGCGCGCTTTTCTTCCGGCGGCTGGCCGGCAACCACTACGCCGATGGTGAGCCCAAGGAACCGGTACAATTTGCCCATCCACTCGGCATCACGGCTGGCCAGGTAATCGTTCACGGTCACAACGTGAACGCCCTTGCCCGGCAATGCGTTGAGGTATACTGACGCGGTAGCCACCAGGGTTTTACCCTCACCGGTTTTCATCTCGGCGATGCGGCCTTCGTGCAGGGTCATACCACCGATCAGCTGCACGTCGTAATGGCGCATGCCCATTACCCGGCGGCTGGCTTCGCGTACGGTGGCAAAGGCTTCGGGAAGCAGCGCATCCAGCGCTTCGCCTTCTTCAAGGCGCCGGCGGAACTCCGCCGTCTTGCCTTGCAGCTCTGTATCCGACAAACCGCCAAATTGTTCTTCAAGGTCGTTGATGCGCAAGACCGCCTTGCGCATGCGCTTGATCTCTCTGGCGTTTTTACTGCCGAACATCTTGGTTGCAAGCTTTGAGAACATAGACCACTGCTTCTTCAGTTAAACGGAGGAAGCCGGCATTCTAACCTTATTTGGCGACAGGACAAAAGGCAGGGTTCACGGGAATGATATCAGCGGCTTGCCCGCTGGATATATTTGACAGGATCTTCGGTCTTTCCATTACGGATAACTTCGAAATGTACGTGCGGTCCGGTAGAGCGACCGGTGCTGCCCATCAGTGCAACCACCTGGCCTTTCTGGACCACATCGCCGATCTTGACCTTGACGGTTTTGGCGTGGGCGTAGCGGGTAACCAGGCCATCGCCGTGGTCCACTTCTACCAGGTTGCCATAGCCGTAACGCTCGCCGGCCCAGGTGACCACACCACTGGCCACGGCAATAATGTCGCTGCCGTCCTTGCCGGCCAGGTCCACGCCACCGTGCCAGGTGCGCTTGCCGGTAAACGGATCGGAACGGTAACCGTACTTGGAGGACAACCAGCCCCAGGTGATCGGCCGGCCCTGCACATAGCGTTCATCTTCCAGCTTTTGCCGGGACGACACCTTATCGAGCAGGCGCAGTTGTTTCTCGCGGTCTTCCAGCTGACGCTCCAGCTGGAAAATCATTTCGGTCAGCTCCGGAGCACTGTAGGAATCACCGGCAAGGCCCAGTTCTTCCGGACCACCCACCGCCGGCGGCTGGTCGAAGTTGAATTCGTCACTGGCCACCAGGCCCGATTCCATAAAGCGCTGACCGAGCGCATCCAGACGCAGCATCCGGCCCTGGATCTGGCCCAGGCGAAGGGTCAGTGCGTCGACCTGCTGTTGTACATCTTCCCGAACACGGGCAAGCTGGGCCTTCTGCTGCTCCAGCTTTGAACGCCATTCAGCCACCAACTCGGATTCGGTCGGTTGTTCAGCGGCTGCCTTGGTAACGGCTACCCGATAACCCGCCCAGCTGGCCGCCAGGATAAGCGCCAGCACAAGGAAAATCAGCCCGGCCAGAACACCGCCATTCAACGCGACAGCCTTTGACTGACCATGGCGTTTGCCAACGAAAATTACATTCATATCGTCATTCGGTGTCATCGAAGAGTCGCAACCTGTTCCCTGTAGTGCTGCGACCCGGAAAATTTTCGAGTGGGTCTGCTATCCTTGCAACAACTACGTATTGAATAGACGCAGTGCCAGCTGGACACACTCTCTCGCGACAATGTAAAACGGGAGCAATGCTGGCACCATCAAAAAAACGTGCCGAAGTGTAACCAATCGTAAACGGGCTCGTCGAGACAAAAACTGTCAATGAATGAAAAATCCGATCAAAAAATGATCTTCCGCACAAACAGCGGCCCGGCGCCGGCTTCCACCCTGAAGGAGCTGATGGCCCGGGCGGAACTGCATTTACAGGCGGAACAACAGGTCCTCGAAGCCATACCCGCAGAACTTCGGACAGGCACCCGATTTGTCAGCTGCCAGGATGGCGAGCTGGTTCTGGCTACAGATAACGCCAGCAAGGCCACGCGATTGCGCTTCCGCCAGCACGAAATTATGGAGGCATTACGGGAGAACGAACTGTTCCGTTTTGTCTGGAAGGTGCGCATCAAGGTCAGCCCGCTCAGGTATCGGGCGCGCAAGAAAGTCGAAAAAATACCTTTGAGCCAGGAAAATGCCCGGTTCCTCAAAGAGGAAGCCGGGCACACGAAGGATAAAGCTTTGCGCGAGGTTCTCGAAAAACTCGCCAGCCACGTGCGGGATTAAGGCGTCCGGCCTTAACCCACCGCCAGCACAGGCTTCATATAAGAGATAGGTGCAGTGGCTTCGTCATCGAAGGTCACCACTTCCCATGCATCTTCTTCAGCCCTGAGCTTGCGCAGCAGCTTGTTGTTCAGGTCGTGACCTGATTTGATACCACGGAACTCACCAATCAGGCTGTTGCCCAACAGGTAAAGGTCGCCGATGGCATCCAGTACCTTGTGCTTGACGAACTCGTCATCGTAGCGCAGACCGTCTTCGTTCAGGATCTTGTAGTCATCAACCACGATGGCGTTGTCGACGCTACCACCGAGGGCCAGGTTCATGGCCCGCAGCTTCTCGATATCCCGCATAAAGCCGAAAGTACGGGCACGGGATACTTCTTTCACGAAAGACGTGGAAGAGAAGTCTACCGTTGCGGTCTGGGCGCGACCCTTGAACACCGGATGATCGAAGTCGATACCGAAGCTGACCTTGAAGCCTTCGAACGGCAGGAAGGTTGCTTTCTTACCGTCTTCTTCCACGGTGACTTCACGCTTGATGCGGATGAAGCGCTTGGCGGCTTCCTGCTCGGCGATCCCTGCAGACTGCAGCAGGAATACAAACGGGCCGGCGGAACCGTCCATGATCGGCACTTCTGCCGCACTGAGTTCGACATAGCAGTTGTCGATTCCGAGACCAGCCATGGCCGAGAGCAAATGCTCAACCGTCGCCACACGGACACCGTCTTTTACCAGCGTCGTGGACAGCATGGTCTCACCCACATTCTCCGCACAGGCACGGATCTCGACCATCGGGTCCAGGTCAGTACGGCGGAAGATGATTCCTGCATCGACAGGTGCCGGCTTCAGCGTCAGGTAAACCTTTTCCCCTGAGTGCAGGCCTACACCAGTCGCGCGGATGGTGTTTTTGAGTGTCCGTTGTCTGATCATCGGTTCATTATTCCGTCACAAAAGTTCGATATTCTGAGCAAAAAACTGCCCGCAGAATATCAGAATTCAAGACTGAGCACCATTTAACCAGCATGACTTTACTTAACTTTTGCAATAGTCATCGGCTATGGTCAATCAGCTCACGTTTGACTAAGGCTTTCGGTTCCCTGGAGAAACATCAGAAACCGGACCTCCGTCATATTTGAGACAGATTATCAATCAGCCTGCCGGCGAAGGAATGCGGGAATATCGAGATAGTCCACGCCCTGCTCTTCGCTTTCTTTGCTCTGGTCCAGTGCCACATTGCCCTGGGTTACCGCGCGACGACGCAACACCGCCGGGCGGTCCAGCTGGTTGTAGTCGGTCTTGCCATCCAGGGTACGGGTGTTATCCACCACCTTGGTCGGCTTCTCGCGCTCACCGCCCAGACCGGTCGCAACCACGGTAACCTTCAGTTCTTCGGTCATTTCCGGATCGATCACGGTGCCCACCACCACGGTGGCGGAGTCAGACGCGAATTCGCGAACGATATCGCCCACCTCGGAGAACTCACCCAGGTTGAGGTCCATACCGGCAGTGATATTAACCAGGATGCCCTTGGCGCCCTGCAGGTTGATATCTTCCAGCAGCGGGCTGCGTACGGCCGCTTCTGCTGCTTCACGGGCTCGGTTCTCGCCGGTGGCGCGGCCGGTACCCATCATCGCCATGCCCATTTCGGACATTACGGTTTTCACGTCGGCAAAGTCGACGTTGATCATACCGTTACGGGTAATCAGGTCGGCAATACCCTGCACAGCGCCAAGCAGTACGTCGTTGGCGGAGGCAAAGGCGTCCAGCAGGCTGGTTTTCTTGCCCATGACCGCCAGCAGTTTTTCGTTCGGAATGGTAATCAGGGAGTCAACGCTCTCTTCCAGTTCCTTCAGGCCGGATTCAGCCACGCTCATGCGCTTGCCGCCTTCGAACTGGAACGGCTTGGTGACCACGGCAACGGTCAGGATACCCAGTTCACGGGCAACCTCTGCCACGATCGGCGCAGCACCGGTACCGGTACCACCGCCCATACCTGCGGTGATGAACACCATGTCTGAGCCGCTCAGGGCCTCGGCAATGCGGTCACGGTCTTCCAGCGCAGACTGGCGACCGACTTCCGGGTTGGCGCCGGCACCCAGGCCCTTGGTGATGTTGCCACCGAGCTGGATGATCTGGCGGGCGTCCAGGTTTTTCAGGGCCTGGGCGTCTGTGTTGGCGCAGATAAATTCCACACCTTCAATGTCGCTGTTAAGCATGTGGCGAACAGCGTTACCGCCACCACCGCCAACACCGACAACCTTGATTACTGCGTTTTGCTGAACATTATCAACGAGTTCAAACATATCCCCTACTCCTTCGTGCGGTTTCCGGCCTGTCCAGGCCGGCTATTTCGATCGTTTTTTGCTTTTCGAGAAACCTTCGTGCCTTACCCCCGGCCTACCGTCAGAAATGACCGGTAAACCAGGCTTTCATCCGCTCAACCAGTGAGGGTGCATCCTCACCCTTGAGCGCCGGCGCCCGGCCAAGATCCATTTGCCGGAAGCCATGGATCAGCAACCCCACGCCCGTGGCGTAGATCGGGTTGTTGACCACTTCCGTCATGCCGGAGACTTTCTGCGGACAGGCAAGCCTGACCGGCATGTGGAAGATTTCCTCGGCCAGTTCCACCACCCCTTCCATGGTGGAAGAACCGCCGGTAATCACGATGCCGGCCGGAATCAGGTCTTCAAACCCGGACCGGCGCAGCTCCGACTGAACCAGGGTGAACAGCTCCTCGTAACGGGGCTCCACCACTTCTGCCAGGGCCTGGCGGGACAGATCGCGGGGTGCGCGATCGCCCACGCTGGGCACCTTGATGGTTTCGTCGGCGCCTGCGAGCTGGGTCAGCGCACAGGCATATTTGATCTTGATCTCTTCTGCGTTCTGGGTGGGCGTACGCAATGCCATGGCGATGTCGTTGGTCACCTGGTCGCCGGCGATGGGAATCACCGCGGTATGGCGAATGGCACCGCCGGTAAACACGGCGATATCGGTGGTACCGCCACCGACATCCACCACGCATACACCCAGTTCTTTCTCGTCTTCGGTGAGAATGGCGTGGCTGGAGGCCAGCTGTTCCAGGATGATGTCGTCCACCTCCAGGCCGCAGCGTTCCACACACTTTTCAATATTCTGGGCAGCATTCACCGCGCAGGTCACCAGGTGCACCTTGGCTTCGAGGCGCACGCCGGACATGCCCATGGGTTCCTTGATGCCTTCCTGGTTATCGATCACAAATTCCTGCGGCAGGATATGCAGGATTTTCTGATCCGCCGGAATGGCCACGGCCTGGGCAGCATCGATCACCCGGTCGATATCCGCCTGGGTCACTTCCCGGTCCCGGATCGCCACGATGCCGTGGGAATTCAGGCTCTTGATATGGCTGCCGGCAATGCCGGCATACACCGAGTGAATCCGGCACCCCGCCATCAGCTCCGCTTCTTCCACGGCGCGCTGGATAGCCTGAACAGTGGTTTCGATATTCACCACCACACCACGCTTGAGGCCGCGGGACGGGTGGGAACCGATCCCCACTACTTCGATCGTTCCATCCATCTTGCGCTTGCCGACAATCGCAACCACCTTGGAGGTTCCGATATCCAGGCCGACAATCATGTTTTCCGTTTCAACCGATGACATGTGTTTCACCAAACCCCAGGTTCGTAATAATCGTTATCAGGATTTCGGAGTGGCCTGTGCCACATCCGCTTTCCACTGCACCGCGACTCCGTTCGAGTAACGGGCATCAACCCGGCTGACTTCGCTGACTCTTGAAGCCAGCCGGTTCTCGTAAACTGTTATAAAACGCTCGAAGCGCTGTTCCACCTGGTCCCGGCCCAGCACCACTTCGATGCCGTTGGCCAGGGTAAGGGTCCAGGCCCCCCTTTGTTCAAGGGTCAGGCCGGCAAAGCCCAGCCCGTATCCCAGTAATTGCTCGCTCATGGTGCGCGCCATGTCGATGACGTCTCGTACCCGCTCGTCAGGCCCTGCCAGCCGGGGCAGCTTGCCCGCCACTTCCGGATTGGCCGGGGCAAACAGTTCCCCGGCACGGCTGACCAGGCGGCCATCTGTCCAGTAGGCCAGTGGCTTTTTCTCCCGGATGTCGATTTCCAGGCGACCGGGCCATACCCGCCTGACGGCAGCAGACTCGACCCAGGGCCGGCGCTCCAGCTCCGCCTTGATGTCGGCCAGGTCGGTGGCAAAATAGCTCTTGCCGACCCAGGCACTGGCTGCCCGCTCTACGTCCACCGGGTTTTCACCAATAAAGTTGCCGCGCACATCCACCGCCAGAATCTGCTGATCCATGGCCGTCAGCAGGCGGTCGGTGCCCCAGGGCACCATGGCCGCCAGCAGAACCACCAGGGCTCCCAGCCCTACCTGCATCCAGGGCACAGTCGCCAGAATGGCTTTCAACACTCCAAACCGGTCCCGCTCCGGGCCCACGGAGGTTGCCCCCCGGCGCCGGGGCTGCTCGGGCGGTACCGCCCGGCTCCGGATCTGCAGTGTTTCAAGCATTCGCAGCCTCCTGCACGGTGTCCTTCAGAATGCGCACCACCAGTTCTTCAAAGCTGATGCCCGCAGCCCTTGCCGCCATCGGCACCAGGCTGTGGTCGGTCATGCCCGGCACGGTGTTTACTTCCAGCAGCCAGAACTCACCATCGGCATCCTGCATGATGTCTACCCGGCCCCAGGTGCGGCATCCCAGTACCCGGAAGGCTTCCAGGGCCAGGTGCTGCAGCCGCAGTTCATCATCCGGCGCCAGTCCGCAGGGAATGCGGTAGCGGGTGTCATCAGCCAGGTACTTGGCGTCGTAATCATAGAAATCGTGGTCGGTGCTCAGACCGATGGCCGGCAGGGCCCGGTCCTGCAACAGGCTGACGGTGAACTCCGGCCCTTCGATCCATTTTTCCACCAGCACCAGGTCGTCCATGGCGGCAGCCGCTTCATAGGCTTCTGCCAGCTCGCTGGCGCTTCGCACCTTGCGGATACCAATGCTGGAGCCCTCGTGGGCCGGCTTGACGCTCAGGGGTGTGCCCAGAGCTGCCACAATAGCTTCGGCTTCATCCACCGATTTCATGGCCCGAAATGCCGGTGTCGGCAGGCCGCAGCCTTCGAACACATACTTGGTGCGCAGTTTGTCCATGGCCAGTGACGATGCCAGCACTTCGCTGCCGGTGTAGGGAATACCCGCCTGGCCCAGAATCGCCTGCAGGGTGCCGTCTTCACCACCACGACCGTGCAGGGCAATAAACACCCGGTCAAACTCCGGATTCTCGACGGTACCCAGCAGGCAGCCCCGGATATCCATACCCACGGCATCCACACCAGCAGATTGCAGGGCCGACAGCACGGCCTGGCCGCTCTTCAGCGACACTTCCCGCTCGGCCGAATCGCCGCCCATGAATACCGCCACCCGGCCCAGGGCTTTCACCAGCCCGGGCGATGCCTGATACGGCTGTGCGTCGGTATGCGTCAGATCACTCACTTGCTGTTACTCCTGCTGCGGCCAGTCGTGCCGCTACTCCACCAATGTCTCCTGCCCCCTGGGTAATCAGCAGGTCGCCATCCTGCAACACGTTGGTCAGGAGACTTTCAATCTCGCGGTTGTCTTCCACAAACACCGGTTCCACCTTGCCCCGCTGACGGATGCTCCGGCACAGGGCCCGACCGTCAGCGCCCGGAATGGCGGGTTCGCCGGCGGAATACACATCCATCAGCAGCAGGCCGTCGACTTCTGCCAGCACCCGTACGAAGTCTTCGTACAGGTCCCGGGTACGGGTAAACCGGTGCGGCTGATACAGCATCACAATACGGCGGCCCGGCCAGGCATCCCGGGCGGCACGGATGACGGCTTCCACTTCAGTGGGGTGATGGCCGTAGTCATCCACCAGGGTCACAGTACCTTTCGGAATCTGATATTCGCCGTAAACCTGGAACCGGCGACCGACACCGGCAAAGCCGGCCAGCCCGCGACAGATCGCCTGGTCGTCCACACCTTCATCCGTTGCCACCGCGATGGTCGCCAACGCGTTCAGTACGTTGTGGCGGCCCGGCATTTTCAGTTCCACGGTCAGGTCTGGCCGGCCACCGGGGCGACGCACCACAAAGCGGGTTTTCAGGCCGTCCGAGGTAATCTGCTCGGCGCGGTAGTCGGCGTCGGGGTTATCAATGCCGTAGGTGATGATGGCGCGGGAAATGCGGGGAATGATTTCCTGCACATAGTCGTCGTCTACACACATCACTGCCACACCGTAAAACGGCAGGTTGTGCAGGAAATCGACGAATGTCTGCTTCAGCTTCTCGACATCGCCACCGTAGGTGTCCATGTGGTCCGCTTCGATGTTGGTGACCACGGAAATAACCGGTGTGAGATGCAGGAACGAGGCATCGCTTTCGTCGGCTTCCGCCACCAGGTAGCGGGAACCGCCCAGCTGGGCATTGGTGCCGGCGCTGTTGAGCTTGCCACCAATCACGAAGGTCGGGTCCAGCCCCGCCTCACCCAGCACCGAGGCAATCAGGCTGGTTGTAGTGGTCTTACCGTGGGTGCCGGCTACCGCAATGCCGTGGCGATAGCGCATGATTTCCGCCAGCATTTCCGCCCGGGGCACAATCGGCACCCGGCGGCTGCGGGCCGCTGCCACTTCCGCGTTATCACTGCCCACGGCGGTGGACACCACTACCACATCTGCCCTGGCGCTGTTCTCGGCGCGGTGGCCGATCTGCACTTCCACACCCATGGCCCGAAGCCGGTCTGTTACCGGGCTTTCCTTGATGTCGGAACCGGACACGTCGTAGCCCTGGTTCTTCAATACTTCGGCAATACCGCTCATGCCGGCACCGCCGATGCCGACAAAGTGGATATGGCGAATTCGGCGCATTTCCGGCACCTGGTACACCAGCGGCGGATTGTTTGCATCAGCCATTGGCGGCCTCCAGACAGTAATTCACGACTCTCTCCGTTGCATCGGGACGGGCCAGCGAGCGCGCGGCCTGCGCCATTCCCAGAATTTTTTCCCGGTCACCGGACAACCCTTTCAGGGTGTCGGCCAGTGCCTCGGGGGTAAACCTTGGCTGCGGCACCAGAATGGCGGCACCGGCCTTGACCATGTGCTGGCCGTTGCGGGTCTGATGGTCGTCCACCGCATGGGGGAACGGCACCAGGATCGCGCCTACCCCGGCGGCACACAGCTCCGACACCGTCAGGGCACCCGCCCGGCACACCACCAGGTCTGCCCAGGCGTAGGCTTCTGCCATATCCGCAATAAAGGGCTCTACGCTTGCCTTCACGCCGGCAGTATCATAGGACTGCTGCGCGGCTTCGAGATTCTTTTCGCCACACTGGTGGCGCACCTGCGGCCGGTCGGCTTCCGGCAACAGCGCCAGGGCCCTGGGCAACTGTTCGTTGAACACCTGCGCGCCCAGGCTACCGCCCACTACCAGGATGCGTACCGGCCCGGTTCGGCCGGCAAAACGCTCTGCCGGCTCCGGTAGCTCGGCTACATCCTTGCGCACCGGGTTACCGGTGCAGCGGGTAATGACCTTGTCGCCGAAACTGCCGGGAAAAGCTTCCAGCACGGTTTCGGCAAAGCGGGTCAGCCAGCGGTTGGTCATACCGGCAACCGCGTTCTGCTCATGCACCACCAGCGGCCGGCGCTGCATCCAGGCGGCTACTCCACCAGGGCCGGTCACAAAGCCGCCCATACCCACCACGCAATCCGGATTGATCCGGCGCAGCAGTGTCCAGGCCTCGCCCAGAGCCCGCATCAGGCGGAACGGCGCCAGCAGCAGCGCCAGCTTGCCCTTGCCCCGCAGGCCGGAGATATGAATGGTGGACAACGGAATATCGGTGTTACCCACCAGCCGCTCTTCCATGCCGCCACTGGCGCCGAGCCAGTAAACTTCATGGCCACGCTCCTGCAGCGCCAGGGCCGTTGCCAGGGCCGGGAATACGTGGCCGCCGGTACCACCGGCCATCATCAGGAAACGGCGAGGTTCAGTCATACACAGCCCCTCCCCGTACCTTGCTTTTCTTTTCCTGTTCGGACATACGAACCCGATCCAGTCGTTCCATTTCAACCCGTACCAGCACCCCGATCGCCACGCAGGTGACCATCAGGCTGGAGCCGCCATAGCTCACCAGCGGCAGGGTCAGGCCCTTGGTGGGCAGCAGGCCGGTGGCAACGGCCATGTTGATGCCGGCCTGCAAACCGATCAGCAGCGTCAGGCCATAGCTGAAACAGGCCCCGAACGGCATGCCCGATTTTTCCGCCCGGCGGGCAATCACAAACCCGCTCACCACCAGGGCGGTAAACAGCCCCAGCACAATCAATGCACCGACCAGCCCGAACTCCTCGGCAATGATCGAGAAAATAAAGTCTGTGTGGGCTTCCGGCAGGAAGAACAGCTTCTGCACCGAATTGCCCAGGCCAACGCCGAACCACTCACCGCGCCCGAAGGCAATCAGTGACTGGGTGAGCTGATAGCCAGAATCAAACTGGTCCTTCCAGGGGTCCAGGTAACTCACTACCCGCTTCAGCCGGTACGGCTGGGTAACCACCAGCACCGTGCCCAGTACCGCCAGGATGGCGATCAACGGTGCAAAGCGGGTCAGCCGCACACCACTGAGAAAAATCATGCCCGCCGCCGCAGTCACCAGAACCACCGTGGCGCCAAAGTCGGGCTGGATAACCAGCAGCACCGAAGCCACACCCAGTACAACCAGGGGCTTCAGAAAGCCGGGCCAGGTATTCAGCAGTTCTTCCCGGCGGCGCACCACGTAGCCGGCCAGGTAGGCAATCAGGCACAGCTTGGCCACTTCCGATACCTGCACGTTGAACACCAGCATCGGGATCCAGCGGGTAGAACCGTTAACGGTCCGGCCCAGCGGCGTCAGCACCAGCACCAGCACCGCCAGGCCAATACCCAGCATCAGCCAGCCACTGCGCTCCCACCAGCTAACTGGCACATTCACCGCAATCAGCGCGGCCACGCAGCCCATGGCGGCATACAGCAGCTGCCGGATCACATAGTGATAGCCATTGCCCAGGGTGGCCTCGGCCATATCCATGGAGGCCGAGGAGATCATCACCACACCCACCACCAGCAGGGCTACCGCAGACACCACCAACACCGGCAGCGGCTGCAACTGGCCGTCCCAGGTCCTGGTTTGCGGTATGGTCATACCTGCCTGCATCACAGCGCCTCCACCAGGGTGCGGAACTGATCACCCCGATCGTTGTAATCCCGGAACATGTCGAAGCTGGCGCAAGCCGGCGATAACAAGACTCGGTCGCCCTCATGGGCAATTTCCCGGGCACCAGACACCGCCCGCTCAAAACTGCTCGCCATCACCGTTACCACGTCTTCCGGCAAGGCGGCGGCAATCGCCGGTGCATCACGGCCAATCAGCACCACCGCCCGGCAATGCTGTGCCACTGGCTGCGCCAACGGCTGGAAATCAGCACCTTTGCCATCACCGCCGGCAATCAGCACCACCTTGCCCTGCTCGGGGGCCAGGCTTTCAATGGCGGCAACCGTGGCACCCACGTTGGTACCCTTGGAATCGTTGATGTAGTCCACGCCGCCCAGTTGCCGGATAAACTCGCAGCGATGAGGCAAACCAGGGAACTCACGTGCCACCTGCAGCATCGGTTCCATCGCCAGGCCGGCGGCGTGGCCCAGGGCCAGTGCAGCCATCACATTGCTGATGTTGTGCAGGCCCATCAGTTTGAGTTCGCTGGCCAGCAGCAGGTTGTCGAAGCCGAAGGTAATCCAAGTGCCCCGTTCGTCATCCCGGGTGCTGAAGGTTTCCGGATTCACCCGGTTAAAACCGAAACACAGAAATCTCAGGTTATCCCGGGCCATCGGCGTGCTCAGGGCATCGTCCAGGTTCACAATGGCATTACGGCAGCCGCGATAGATCCGCTGCTTGGCCTGGAAATACGCCATCTTGTCCGGGTAGCGGTCCATATGATCGTCACTGACGTTCAGTACAGTGGCCGCCTGGGCATTCAGTTCCGCCGTGGTTTCCAGCTGGAAGCTGGACAGCTCCAACACATACAGATCGGCGCCCTGACCCAGCAGATCCAGGGCCGGGGTACCGATATTGCCGCCTACCTGAACCTTGCGGCCGGCGTCCCTCGCCATTTCGCCAACCAGGGTAGTCACCGTGGTTTTACCGTTAGAACCGGTAATGGCGATGATCGGTGCGTCTGCAGCTTCCGCAAACAGGTCGATGTCACCACGAATCACGGCGCCTTTCTGCGCGGCACCGGCAATGGCGGGCTCGGCAACGCTGATGCCCGGGCTGACCACCAGTTCGTTAAAACGGGCAAACAGCTCTTCATCGAAATCGCCCAGGTACACCGGCACATCCGGCCAACCGGCCTTCAGCTCATCCAGCCCCGGAGGGTTACTCCGGCTGTCAGCCACGGCAATGTCCCTGCCTGTTCCAGACAGATAGCGCACGCAGGAGAGCCCGGTTTTACCGAGCCCTACTACCAATGTGCGACGATCCGAAACAATGACACTCATAGCCGTAGCAACTTCCTATCGGATTTTCAGACTGGCCAGGCCAACCAGGACCAGGACCACGGTAATGACCCAGAAGCGCACGATGACTCGCGGCTCGGGCCAGCCCTTAAGCTCGAAATGATGATGCAAAGGTGCCATCCGGAAAATCCGGCGGCCGGTCAGGCGGAACGACGCCACCTGCAGGATCACCGAGATGGTTTCCATCACAAACACACCACCCATGATGAACAGCACGATTTCCTGGCGGACGATTACGGCCACCACACCCAGGGCCGCCCCCAGGGCGAGCGCACCTACATCGCCCATAAATACCTGGGCCGGGTAGGTGTTGAACCAGAGGAAACCCAGGCCCGCGCCCACCAGGGCACAACAGAACACAATCAACTCGCCGGCCCCCGGCAGATGCGGAATCAGCAAGTAGTTGGCGAATTGGGCATGGCCGGACACATACGCGAAGATGGCCAAGGCACTGGCCACCATCACCGTAGGCATAATCGCCAGGCCGTCGAGGCCGTCTGTCAGGTTCACAGCGTTACTGCTGCCGACAATCACGAAGTAGGTCAGCAAAATGAACATTACCGGCCCCAGAGTGATGGACACATCTTTCAGGAACGGCAGGTACAGGGACGTTTCCTGGGGCAGCGAGGAGCTGAAATACAGCCCTACCGCCGCTGCGGCACCAATCACCGACTGCCAGAAATACTTCCAGCGGCCCGGCAGGCCGCGCGGATTACGCTCCACCACCTTGCGGTAGTCGTCTACCCAGCCAATGGCACCGAACAACAAGGTGACCAGCAGCACAATCCAGACATAGCGGTTGCTCAGGTCTGCCCACAGCAGGGTGGAAATCGCGATAGCCACTAGAATCAGCGCGCCGCCCATGGTGGGAGTGCCAGCCTTGCTCAGGTGGGTTTGCGGGCCGTCGTCCCGAACCGCCTGGCCAATCTGGTACTGGCTGAGTTTTCGGATCATCACCGGGCCAATCAACAGCGAGATCAGCAGCGCCGTCAGCACACCCAGAATGGCGCGCAGGGTCAGGTACTGAAACACCGTCAGTGATGAAAAATATTGGGAGAGTATCTCTGTCAGCCAGAGCAGCATGTGTTAGTCACCTTTTTCTGAATTCCCTCCACCACGCGATCCATGGCGGAACTGCGAGAACCTTTCACCAGCACAGTGGTATTTCCCTGCCGGCCATTCATAATGGCCTCCATCGCCTGTTCATGGCTCTGGACCTGCTCTGCATTTGTCCCGAAACCCCGGGCGTAGCCTTCGCTACCGGCACCGACCGCCAGCAAGCGCTCAATACCCTTCGCCCGGGCGTGGGCGCCTACTTCCCGGTGCAGCGCCTCGGCGCCGGCCCCCAGCTCAGCCATGGCACCGAAGACGGCCACCCGGGTACCCGGACAGGCCGCCAAGACATCCAGCGCCGCCTTCATGGACGCGGGATTGGCGTTATAGCTGTCGTCGATCACCGTGAAATCGTCGGTCAGCTTCAGTACCTGCAACCGCCCTTTTACCGGTTGCACACCGCTCAGCCCGTGCACCAGCTGCTGTTCGGTCGCACCCAGCTCCCGGCATGCCGCCAGCGCCAGCAGTGCATTGGTAATGTTGTGCTCACCCGGCAGCGGCAGTACCAGGCGGCAATGCCAGCCGTCAGGGCCGTCAATCTCCAGCGCCTGGGACTGGTCTGCCTGGATTGCTACCCTGGCGCGGTAATCCGCTTGCGGGTGCCCCATGCGGGACACACTCACGACCCGCTTCGATCCGGCCCGCTGTAACCACTGGTCAAAGGCAGGGTCGTCCCGGTTCAGCACCACCGCACCATCGGCGGCCACGCCATCAATAATCTCGCCCTTGGCCTGCACGATATTCTGGTAACTGCCGAAACCTTCCAGGTGCGCCTGCCCGGCGTTGGTCAGAATGACCACCTGCGGGCGAACAATGTTCACCGTGTGGGCAATCTCGCCCAGCCCGCTGGCACCCAGCTCGATGGCACCGTAACGATGCGCAGGCTCCAGCCGGAACAGGGTCAGCGGAGCCCCGATGTGGTTGTTCAGGTTGCCCTCTGTCGCAAGGGTAGTTCCCATCTGCGCCAGAATGGCGGAGGTCATCTGCCGGACGGTGGTCTTGCCGCTGCTACCGGTAATCGCCACCAGCTCTGCCCGGCTTTCGTTACGGTTCGCTGCCGCCAAGCCCGCCAGAGCATTGACGGTATCGGCCACTACCAGTTGCGGCATGGCAACGGTGTCATCTGCGGTATCGACCACTGCCGCCACCGCACCCTGTGCCCGGGCCTGCTCCAGAAACTTGTGGCCATCGAAACGGTCGCCGCGCAGCGCCACAAACAACTGGCCCGGCTTGACTGCCCGGGTATCGGTCGACACACCATCAAAGCGGAGCGTATCCGCATCCACCAGCGCGCCAGCCAGTTTGGCCTGCAGGAAGCCCTGAGCTTCCGCCAGCGAAAAGGCGCGCATCATGCCACACCTCCATTGAGGTTCAAGTGGTGGCGCACCTGCTCGGCATCACTGAATGGCAGCTTCTGGCCAGCCACTTCCTGGTAGGCCTCGTGGCCCTTTCCGGCCACCAGCACCAGGTCGTCCGGACCGGCCACGGCAATAGCTTCGGAGATAGCCGCCGCCCGGTCATGGATAACCCGGTACGCGGCACCTGCAGAAAAGCCCTGCACAATATCGGCAGCAATCTTCGCCGGATCTTCAGAGCGCGGATTGTCGTCAGTCACGATCACCACATCTGCACGCTTTTCGGCTTCTGCTGCCATTTCAGGGCGCTTGCCGGCATCCCGGTCGCCGCCACAGCCGAATACACAAATCAGCTTGCCTGCCGCATGGGGCCGCAAGGCCGCCAGGGCATTGGCCAGGGCATCCGGGGTGTGTGCGTAATCCACAACTACATGCTTGCCATCAGCACCGGTGAAACGCTCAAGCCGGCCCGGAGGCGGCGTGAGGTGCGAACTGGCTTCGACGGCACGATCGAGCGGCACACCCAGGGTGAGTACCGTAGCCAGGGCCGCCAGCACGTTACTGGCGTTAAAGCTGCCAAGCAGCGGTACCTGAAGTTCAAATTCGCCCCACTGGCCATCCACCAGGGCACGGAAGCCGGAGGCTTCAGGCGTGAATTCTTTCAGCCACAATTCGGTCTGGGCCTCGTGCAGGCTGTAGCGGACCCGGTCACACATCCCTTCAAGCTGGCCATACAGCTGGCGCCCGAAAGGGTCATCAAAATTGATCACCGAGAAGTGCAGTTCCTCGCGCTGGAACAGCCTGGCCTTGGCCTCACCGTAGGCTTCCATGCTGCCGTGGTAATCTAAGTGGTCCCGGGTCAGGTTGGTAAACACGGCTCCGGTCATGGTCAGCTTGTCGATCCGGCCCTGGTCCAGGGCGTGGGAAGACACTTCCATCACCGCAGCCCGGCCGCCATCGGTGCGGATACGATGCAGCACACGATTCACCTGAACCACGTCCGGCGTGGTATGGGTGGCCGGCATCAGGTTGCCGGGCATGCCATAACCCAGGGTGCCCAGCACACCGCACGCGGTGCCGGTGTCTTTCAGCAACTGGGCAATGTATTGGGTTACGGAAGTCTTGCCATTGGTACCGGTGACACCGATCAGCCGCAAATGCCGGGACGGATGCTCGAAGAACCGGGTGGCGATACGGCCCAACTGGGCCCGCAGGCCGACCACCGGAACAATCAGGGCGCCAGAGCGTTCATGACATTCCCGATGTTCACTGGCTTCCAGCAACACTGCGGTAGCACCGGCAGCGATGGCATCATCCACATAGTGTTCGGCTGACGTGGCAGAACCCGCCAGGGCAATAAAGGCGTCACCGGATCGTACCGCCCGGCTGTCCGTCTGAAGGCCGTGGATGGTCACGTCAAAGACCGATGGCACGCCCACAATGCCCTGAAGCAGAGTGCTGATTGATGTGATGCACATGGCGTTAACCTCTCTCTCCGGATGCCGTCGCCTTGGCGTCGGACACTTCCAGTTCAGGCTTCACATTCAGCAGTCGCAATGCGTCTCCCATAACCCGGGCAAATACCGGGGCAGCCACTTCACCACCGTAGTATCCCCCGGACTGCGGCGCATCAACGGCCACAACGGTTACGATTCGCGGATCGTCTATGGGTGCCATACCGGCAAAGATGGCCTTGTACTGGCTGTCTTCGTAACCCTGGGCACCCACCAGGTGCACGGTGCCGGTTTTGCCGCCCGCAGCATAAAGGCCAGGCTGGGCGCGACCACCGGTACCCTTGGCAACGGCATCCCTCAACATATTCCGGACCGCCAGGGTCACCTCTTCAGACAACACCCGGTGCCCCTCGGGCTTCTGTTCCTGCTTCAACAGGCTGACCGGATAACGGATACCGCCGTTTGCCAGCACCATATAGGCCTGGGCCAGCTGCAGCGCATTCACGCTCAGGCCATAGCCATACGACAACGTGGCCTCTTCCACCGGGCGCCATTTCGGGCGGGACGGCAACACACCAACGGCCTCACCCGGGAAACCGATACCGGTGGCCTGGCCAATACCGAGGCGCGCATACAGGTTTCTCAGCACATCCCCGCCAAGGTCTGTGGCGATATCGCTGACCCCCACGTTGCTGGACTTAACAATAATGTCGTTCAGGCTCAAAGCGCCGTAATCACGAAAATCCCGGATAGTAAAACGACCAAAACGCCGGTAGCCCGGCGAGGTATCAATCAGGGTTTCCGGTTTGTACTTGCCGGATTCCAGCGCCGCTGCAACGGCGATAGGCTTCATGGTGGAGCCCGGCTCAAACAGATCGGTAATGGCCTTGTTTCGCAGATTGGCCGGATCCAGCTGGGAACGGTCGTTCGGGTTGTAGGAGCCCTGGTTCGCCATCGCCAGAACCTCGCCGGTATTCACGTCCAGCATCACCAAGGTGCCACCCCGTGCTTTATGAGCGCTCACTACGGCCTTGAGTTCCCGATAGGCGAGATACTGCAGGCGCAGGTCAATGCTCAGCTCTATATCCTTGCCGGGCCGGGCATCCCGAATCAGCATGAGATCCTTGATAACCCGGCCGCGATTGTCCTTCAGTACCCGCTTGCGACCCGGCTCACCAGTCAGCCACTGGTTATACGCCAGCTCGATCCCTTCCTGGCCGTCTTCATCAATATTGGTGAAACCGACAATGTGAGCCGTCACTTCGCCTGCAGGGTAGTAACGACGATACTCCTGACGGGAGTAGATGCCGCCAATACCCAGCTCTAACGCTTCCCGGGCGAGAGCAGGCTGAACTTTCCGGCGCAGATAGATGAACTCGCGCCCGGCATAGTCACGCAGGCGCTGGCGCAGCCCCCCTTCAGACATGCCGATAATCTTGGCCAGGGCGGCAAGGCCGGGATCTTCCGGATCGGTTTCCGAGGGGTTGGCCCACAAGGTCTGCACTGGCGTACTCACCGCCAGCGGCTCACCGTGACGGTCCGCCACCACACCCCGGTGGGCGTCAATCGACTCCACCCGGATGGTGCGCACATCACCCTGCTTTCTAAGGAACTCGTTGTCGACCACCTGCAGGTCTACCAGACGCCAGCTGATGCCGGCCATAACCAGTAGGAAAACGCCCAGCACAGTACCGAAGCGCCAGGCCTTCAGGCCTGTCAGCACCCGCTGTTTCCAGCTTGTCGCCTGCGTTCCCTGACTGGACAAATCAGCCACCCCAAAAGTTTGTTGTTGCTATTATTTGGCTGCAACGGTAGACATCAGCGGCACCAGGACAATGTCCTGACGCTCTGGTACCACCATGTTGAAACGCTGGGCCGCCAGCTTCTCGACCCGGCCATGATTACTCAGCGCACTCTGCTCCAGCAGCAACTGACTCCATTCCCGCTGATAGCCGTCGCGCTGCTCCTGCAAACCGGACAGGGTATTGAACAGTTCCCGGTTCTGGTGGGAGCTGATCACTACGCCAATAGCCGAGGCGGTCAGCACCAGCACCAGGGCGAGGGTAATCACCACCTTCGGCTCCCGGGTTACCTCGAATACCTGGCGGGACAGACGCACCGCCGTAGCCATGCCATCGCGCACACGCTCCCGGGTAATCCGGGTTGTCTTTACTGGTTGTTCGATCGCTACCGCACCCATGGCGTCGCGCTCCCTTTCAAATCCGTTTAATTGGCTACCCGTTCCAGAACCCGCATAACTGCACTGCGGGCCCGGACATTTTCTTCAATTTCCTGCTCATTGGCCTTGCTGGCCTTACCCACCAGGCGAAATTCCGACTGCTCCTGCTCCGCGGTTACCGGAACACCCCGGGGAATTTTCGGCCCCCTGGCCAGGTCTCGCATGAATCGCTTAACCAGCCGGTCTTCCAGCGAATGAAAGCTGATCACCACCAGCCGGCCGCCCGGAGCCAGCCGGTCGACGGCCGATTTCAGGCCGGCTTCCAGGTCTTCCAGTTCCCGGTTGATAAAAATCCGGATAGCCTGGAACGTCCGGGTGGCCGGATGCTTGTGCTTTTCTTTCTTGGGCACCGCTTCCGCCACCAGCTCCGCCAGCTGGCGCGTGGTTTCGATGGCCTCTTCCTGGCGACGGGCCACAATCAGACGGGCAATACGGCGAGAGAAACGCTCTTCGCCGTATCGAAAAATAACGTCTGCAATGTCCTTTTCATCGGCGCTCGCCAGCCACTGAGCTGCGCTTGGTTCCTGCTCCGGGTTCATGCGCATGTCCAGCGGACCGTTACGCATAAACGAAAACCCGCGGCTGGCGTCATCCAGCTGGGGCGACGACACCCCCAGGTCCATCAAAACACCGCTTACCCGGGCCCACTCTTTACTGACCAGGGCTTGATCAAGCTGCGCAAAGGAACCGTGAAACCAGGAGAAGCGCGTATCATCCGCCGCCAGCTGTTCGGCTACGCGAATCGCCTCGGGATCTTTATCAACACCCAGCAACCGGCCGGACTCGCCCAGCTGCCCCAGGATCAACCGACTGTGGCCTCCGCGACCGAAGGTTGCATCCACATAGCAACCGCCCCGGTCGTTAACCAGGTAATCCACGGCCTCGTCGAGCAGCACCGAGCGGTGCTTGAATGCTGTTGCGGATTCCTGCGGGTTATCCGTCATAGCGACAATGCCTCCATTTCCGGCGGCATATCTTCATCTCCGGACGACTCGTCCAGCCAGGCGAACCAGCGCTCCTCACTCCAGAGCTCCAGTTTTTTGCCCTGACCAATCAGCATCAGCTTTTTCTCCAGGTGCGCATAACTTCTCAGGGTTGGCGGCACCAGAATCCGGCCGGCATTGTCCAGCTCCATGGGCGCCGCATTACCAAGAATCAGGCGCTGGAGCCGGCGAGCGGCCTTATTCATGTTCGGCAGCGCTTCGATTTTCGGGCGCAGCTGCTCCCACTCGGGCTCCGGGTACAGCAGCAAACAGCGCTCTTCATCAGCATTGGCAGTCAGCACAATACGGCCATCACAAAGCTGCGTGAGTTCTTCGCGCAGCTTTGTCGGGATCGCCAGGCGTCCCTTCGCGTCCATATTGATGGCATGACTGCCAAGAAAGTTGCTCATTCACGCTGAATCCAAGGTGCGAAATCCACAAAAAACCACTGTAAACCACTTTTTCCCACTTCCGCACACTATAGAAACACGCAATACACAATGCAAGCGCCGCAAACAGCGCCACATCACGAAAACTCCCTTTAATGACAACGAGTTACGGACCGGAAACTCACGAGGATATTAAAAAGAGGTAAAGAAAAGGAGAAAAAACAAACACCTGCAAATAACTCCGAAGAGCCAACTTCAGGTTTAAGATTTTTTGGCTATAAAGGCCATTTTGAGAGAATGATCAACATCACAACCAGGAGGGAAAATAAGCGAGCTCGCCGATAAGCCGGGTTCTGTCTTGGACAGTCATTCATCTAGGGCCTGCGTCACCACAGGCCTCAAGCAACCTACCCGAATCCAGCGCGGGCCACGCCAACGGATTCCTATTTGGTCTTGCTCCAGGTGGGGTTTACCATCGCCGTGGACTGTTGCCAGCCACGCGGTGCGCTCTTACCGCACCATTTCACCCTTACCGGCACCCGAAGGCGCTTAGGCGGTTTACTTTCTGTTGCACTTTCCGTCGGCTCGCGCCGCCCAGGCGTTACCTGGCACCTTGCCCTGCGGAGCCCGGACTTTCCTCCCCCGGTAAAACCGGCGGCGACTGTCTGGCGAGCTCGGCGCCGACAATACCTGTGCCGGCACCACCATGCAAGGCTTTAATCAGGTTTCAGCGCCAGCGCCCGCTGGTAAAGCTCATTCTTGCCCAGCCCGGTCAACTCCGATGCAATCTTCGCCGCCTTCTTTACCGGCAACTCGGCAATCAGCAGCGCCAGCAGTTTGTCGGTATCCACCGAAGACCCGGCATCCGCAGGAGCAACCTCGGCGCCTCGCACCATCACCACGAACTCGCCCTTGGCCCCGTGGGGGTCGGCTTGCAGTTCACCCAGCACGGTTTCCGCGCTGCCAGAGTAGAAAGTTTCGAAGGTCTTGGTCAGCTCCCGCCCAAGCACACATTCCCGGCCGGCACCAAACACCTCAACCATATCCTGCATCAGGTCCGAGATCCGGTGCGGCGACTCATAGAACACCAGCGTGGCCGGCTCCTTTCGCAGCTGTTCCAGAGCTGCCTGGCGCCCGGACCGCTTGGCAGGCAAAAACCCGGCAAACAGGAACCGGTCTGTAGGCAAACCGGCGGCCGACAAGCCGGCAATCAGGGCGCAAGGTCCTGGAACGGGCGTTACACGGTAGCCGGCGGAGCGGGCTTCCCGAACCACCACATAGCCCGGGTCTGAGATCAGGGGCGTACCGGCATCGGAAATAAGCGCAACCCTCCGGCCCTGCCCCAGTGCTTCAAGAACCCGATCCACCCGACCACGCTCATTGTGATCATGCAGCGCCATCATTGGCCTGCTGATACCCAGGTGCTGGAGTAACCGCCCACTGTGCCGGGTGTCCTCGGCCGCAACCAGGTCCGCACTTGCCAGCACCTGCCGGGCCCGCTCAGAGAGATCATCAAGGTTACCGATAGGCGTAGCGACAATAGAAAGCACGCCACCGGAATGATCGGTCGAACGCTCTGAACTGGACATAGAAAACTCCGTTAAAGGGGCAACGACTGCCGGGGCACCGGCCCGATGACAGTCACGTCATGTGAATTATGCCGGGAGCTGGTAAACTTGCCACCGAAACAGCGGCATCACAAGCCCATTAATCCGGAGACGACCGAGCCTGCCATGATCAGACACTGCAGCCAAAAACCGGCTTTCGCCCTGCTAGCCCTCATTCTGCTACTGACCGGCGGTTGCGCCACCGTCAATCTCGACAGCCATATTGCCGAATCCCCGGAACAGGCGCTTGCCATGGCGAGCGATGAAAGTAACCAGATGGTTGCCCAGCGCTACCTGCTGAGAATTGCCAGCCGCTACCAGAACAGCGGAAACCATGAAGACGCCCGCCTTCTGCTACGCAGTGAACAGATGGCCAATCCGGTTCCGGAACTGGAAAACCAGTACCGGCTGCAGGCCATGGCCAGCGCCCTGGAACTGGAAGATACCGACTGGGCCGCCGAACTGACTGCCAACAGCAAGACCGATGACTTCCTGGGTTATCCGAACGAAACCATGGCCCGTGCCGCTATGCTCCAGGCCCGCACCCAAGCCCTCGCCGGCAAGCCTCTGCCGGCGGCACTGACACTGATCCTGCTGGCCCAGACCGACAGCAGCTCTGACCCGCAACAGCTGCATAACGAAATCTGGAATTACCTGAAAAGCACCTCCCCGGACCAGCTCGGACAGGCATCAGATAACGCCATGGGCTTTGAAATCGAAGGCTGGCTGGAACTCGCCAACACCCTGCAAGACCCGGACATTGACCTGGATAACCAGGGACGCCTGATCCGCCAGTGGCAGAATAACTGGCCCGGCCACCCCGCCGCGCAAATCCTTCCGGAAAAGCTTGCCCTTCTGGCCAACCTGGCAACCTCCCGGCCGGAACACCTGGTTCTTGCCCTGCCCCTGGAAGGCCAGCTTGCCGCTGCCGGCAAAGCCATCCGGGATGGCTTCCTGGCCGCCTACTACAGCGACGACAGCGCCGACCGCAGCAAGACCGATATCCGCATTGTGGATACCAGCGCCGGCTCCTTCCGGGAACTCTACCAGCAGCTTTCCGAAACCAACGCAGACCTGATCGTCGGCCCCCTGGAAAAAGAAGGGCTGGCCGAACTTTCCAGCATGAACACCCTGCCGGTTCCGGTACTGGGGCTGAACTACCTGCCTGGCGATAGCCGCAAACCTGCGGGCCTCTACCAGTTTGGCCTGTCCGCAGAAGACGAAGCGCGCCAGATTGCCGACAAACTCGCCGAAGACAACGTCCGCCAGGTACTCGTGCTGATCCCCCATGGTGAATGGGGCGACCGGGTAGAAGCGGCTCTCAGAACCCGGGCACAGACCCACGGACTTCGCGCCCTGAATATCGAACGCTTTTTCCCGGAAGACAACTTCAGACAGGTCACCGCTGACCTGCTGGGCATTACCACCTCTCGCAATCGGGCCATTGCGGTAGAACGCACCATTGGCCTGAACGTGGAATTTGAGCCACGGCGCCGGCAAGACGCCCAGGGCATTGTACTGGTCGCCACACCGACCATTGCCCGCCAGTTCAACCCCCTGTTCGCCTTCTACTATGGCGGCGACCTTCCGGTCTACTCACCGTCCATCATCTACGGCGGTGAGCCGGACCCGGGCAAGGATCGCGACATTAACAAAGTGAACTTTACCGATATCCCCTGGGTCCTGGCCGAAGACAACCCGCTTCGGGAACAGGCACAGCAATACCTGAGTGGCACCCGCGGCCAGCTGGGCCGCCTGTTCGCCATGGGGGCCGATGCCTGGCAACTGAGCAAGCGCCTGCCCCTGTTGCAGCAAGTCAGCGACGCCACTATTGACGGCCAGACCGGCGAGCTCAGCATGACCCCGGACGGTGCCATCCACCGCAAACAGCTCTGGGCACAGATCCGTAACGGCCAGCCGGAACTCCTGGAAACACCCGAGCAGGAACCGCAGGGCACCGAAGGCGAAACCTTCAACTGAACAGGAAAGCCATGGAAGGCTCAAGACAACGCGGAAATCACTACGAAGGCGTGGCTGCCCGCTACCTGATGAGTCGCGGCGTACGCATCCTCGAGCGCAACGTCTACAACCGTGGTGGCGAGATTGACCTGATCGGCATGGATGACGGTGTGCTGGTATTTTTCGAAGTCCGCTTTCGCAAAACCGACAGCCTGGTCGACCCGGCAAGTTCCATCACCTGGCAAAAGCAGAAACGACTCGTTAAAGCCGCCGCTTTTTACCTGCACCGTCATGGCCTCTGGGACAGCCCCACACGCATTGATGTGGTTGGCATATCACCAGGTTCCACCAGCAAATACCGGGTACAATGGATCCGAAACGCAATTCAGGCAGATTGATTCCACAGCATGAACGATACCGAACAGAAAATTAACCAGTGGTTTGCCAGCCACATGGAGCACACAGCCCAGGCCGCCAGCCACGCAGCCCCGGCCATCGAACAGGTGGCGGACGCCTTTGTAAATACCCTGTTGCAGGATGGCAAGATTGTCGCCTGCGCCAACGGCAACGCAAACGTGGTGGCCCAGTATTTCTGCACCGCATTGCTATCACGCTTCGACCAGGAACGTCCGGCCCTTCCTGCGATCAACCTGGGGGCGGATGCGACTACCTACTCTGCGATCTGCAGGGATAACCGGTTCAACGACACCTTCTCAAGGCAGGTAAGAGCCGTCGGCAAACCCGGAGACCTGCTGTTTGTGGTGGTCGATGACGGCCATAAGGCCAACCTGATCCAGGCTATCCAGGCGGCCCATGACCGGGAAATGAGCGTGGTTGTACTCAGCGCCCGGGAAAAATCCGACATTTCCTCCCTGATGCACCCGGAAGACCATGAAATCGCACTGAACGACCTGGCGCCCCACGAAGCCATGCCGCTGCTGCTGGTGATTATCAACGCCCTGTGCGACCTGATCGACCATAAACTTTTCGGCGGCTAAGAAAAAAGCCGGATGTCTCCATCCGGCTTTTCGCATCATTGCACAACCATCTTCAGGCTTACTTGACCACCTTCAGTGTAGGCCGGCCACTCGGGCGCTCATCTGCCCGCCTGGACTGGCCCGCATCATCGTTGCCCTCAGGATCAGGAGAGCCGGGCTCGCTACCGAACACCATTCCCTCACCGTTTTCCTTGGCATAGATGGCCATAACCGCCTGCAGCGGAATAAACACCTGCATGGGCACACCGCCAAAGCGGGCGCTGAACTCCAGCGCGCCGTTTCCGATCACCAGGCCCCGAACTGCACCGGGGCTGATGTTCAGAACGATCTGGCCGTTGGCCACATGCTCGGTGGGCACCTGAACACCCTGCACACCCGCATCAACCACAATGTAGGGCGTGCAGTCGTTATCCAGAATCCACTCATTCAACGACCGGACCAGATAAGGCCGGCTGGATGTCATGGCAATACTCATATCCGACACTCAACCACTCCTGCCCCGGCTCCGGGGGCTGACAATCAGCTGCGAATATCTTCTTCCAGGTCAGAAAGGCTGGCCTTGAAACCTTCCCGGGCGAAGATGCTGTCCATGTATTTCTGAAGAGGCTTGGCCTGCTTCTCGTTCATCTCGATGCCCAGCGCCGGCAGGCGCCAAAGGATCGGAGCGATACAGCAATCCACGATAGTGAACTCTTCAGACAGGAAGAACGGCATCTCGGCAAACAGCGGGCCGGTAGCCAGCAGGCTTTCTTTCAGCTCTTTACGGGCTGCATCAGCCGCCTTGCCGGTTGGCTGCGCCAGGATCTGATCCACCAGCCTGCACCAGTCTTTCTGGATGCGGTGAATCATCAGCCGGCTGTTAGCCCGGGCAACCGGATACACAGGAAGGAGCGGCGGATGCGGGAAACGCTCATCCAGGTATTCCATCATGATATTCGGCTCGTACAGAACCAGGTCACGATCCACCAGGGTCGGCAAGGCGTTGTACGGATTCAGGTCTGCCAGCTCAGCCGGCGGGTTATCCGGATCCACATCCACAATGTCAACGGTAACACCCTTCTCGGCCAGGACAATACGCACACGATGGCTGTAATGACTGGCTGGATCTGAAAAGAATGTCATTGATGACCGCTTGGTCACAACGCCCATATAGCTACCTCACGATTCTACAAACCGAAACAATCCAGAAAACGCAAAAACCAGCGGACCCGACTGGGCCCGCTGGAATTCAGGATCCGGGATTATACCCTAAATCTTAATGTACGTCTTTCCAGTACTCGCGGTTAAGCAGGTACGCGAAGATGAAGAAGATCACCACAAAGATCAGGACAAAAATCCCCAACCGCTCGCGCTCTACTTTTACCGGGTCACCCATGTAAGACATGAAGTTGGTCAGGTCCCACATAGCCTGGTCGAACTCAGCACCGGACATGCTGCCTTCGATGGCGTACTCGGGGCAGACATCACCGTTGTTGATGTTGCCACTGAGCGGCTCTACCGACGCGTCTACACCGATGTTCGGCTTGACCGCACACAGACCCTGCAGGCCAACCATTACGTGGGGCATGCCCACCAGGTCGAACACAGCGTTGTTCACGCCCAGCGGACGGGTCTCGTCCTTGTAGAAGCCACGCAGGTAGGAATATACCCAGGACTCGCCACGCACACGGGTTTCCAGCGTCAGGTCGGGCGGCGGAGCACCAAACCAGTCAGCAGCCATGTCCTTGTTCATGGAGTTCTTCATCAGTTCACCGATCTTGGCACCGGTGAAAATCAGGTTCTCCTCGAACAACTGGGCAGGGATCTCCAGGTCATCCGACACGCGCTTGTAGCGGGCGTATTCCATGGAGTGGCAACCCATGCAGTAGTTGGTGAACAGTGCCGCACCACGCTGCAGGGATTCCTTGTTGGTATGATCCGGCTCCATCGGGTCAAGAGGAACCGCGACACCAGCTGCCAGGCCGATGGCCGGCAGGATGGCGAAAACGAGACCAAAAATAAGCTTTCTCATCATCCTGTCACCCTTTCTGGAACTGGCTTGGTTTTCTCCATGCGTGTGTAGAACGGCATGAGGATAAAGTACAGGAAGTACAGGGCGGTCAGAATCTGCGCAGCCGTAGTACGACCTTCCGTTGCCGGAACAATACCCAGGTAGCCAAGGATGATGAAGCTCACCGCAAAGATGGCCAGTGCGATCTTGCTCAACCAGCCCTTGTAGCGAATAGAGCGAACCGGGCTTCTGTCGAGCCATGGCAGCACGAACAGGATAGCGATGGCCGCACCCATTACCACAACACCCCAGAACTTCGCATCCAGGCCGAACAGGTCAACCGTGACCGCACGCAGCATGGCGTAGAACGGTGTGAAGTACCATACCGGCGCAATGTGCGCAGGCGTCTTCAGGTTGTTAGCCGGCTCGAAGTTCGGCTTCTCGAGGAACAGGCCGCCCATTTCCGGGAAGAAGAACACAACAATGAAGAAGATGAAGAAGAATACCGCCACACCCAGCAGGTCATGCACGGTGTAGTACGGGTGGAACGGGATACCGTCTTTCGGAATACCGTTTTCGTCCTTGTTCTTCTTGATCTCGATACCGTCAGGGTTGTTGGAGCCAACTTCGTGCAGCGCCAGGATGTGCAGGACAACCAGGCCCAGCAGGACGATCGGCAGGGCAACCACGTGCAGTGCGAAGAAGCGGTTCAGGGTAATACCGGAGATCAGGTAGTCACCACGAATCCACAGAGACAGGTCTTCACCGATAACCGGGATGGCACCAAACAGGTTAACGATAACCTGGGCACCCCAGTATGACATCTGACCCCAGGGCAGCAGGTAGCCCATGAAGGCTTCAGCCATCAGCACCAGGTAGATCAGCATACCGAAGATCCAGATCAGCTCGCGCGGCTTCTGGTACGAGCCGTACATCAGACCCCGGAACATATGCAGGTAGACCACCACGAAGAACGCAGAGGCACCGGTTGAGTGCAGGTAGCGCAACAGCCAGCCCCACTCCACATCACGCATGATGTATTCAACGGAAGCGAAGGCGCCTTCCGCAGACGGGTTGTAGCTCATGGTCAGCCAGATACCGGTAACCAGCTGGTTAACCAGTACGAGCATGGCCAGGGAACCGAAGAAGTACCACATGTTGAAGTTCTTCGGCGCATAGTACTTCGCCAGGTGTTTGTTCCAGGCGTCGACAACCGGCAGACGCTCATCTACCCAATTCAGAAGTTTCTGCATCACGCTGCCTCCGGATCAAGACCAACGGTCATGGTCGTGTCGCTGTCATACCGGTAAGGCGGAACCTCCAGGTTCAGAGGCGCCGGCTGCCCGGAGAATACCCGGCCCGACAAATCGAACTTGGAACCGTGACACGGACAGAACAGGCCGCCCAGCCACTCGTCGCCCAGATCCGCCGGAGCCACTTCCGGACGGTAGGTCGGCACACAGCCCAGGTGAGTACAGATTCCCACAAGCACAATAAACTCCGGCTTCAGGGAGCGCGTAGACCCACTGATATACTCCGGCTGCTGGCTGGTTGCTGTAGACTCGGGATCTTTCAATCGTGGACTGAGTTTCTCGATATTCTCGAGCATCTCAGGGGTACGCCGGATAATCCACACCGGCTTTCCGCGCCACTCCACGGTGACCTGCTGGCCTGGATCAATCTTGTCGATGTTGACGGTTACCGGTGCACCCGCTGCTTCCGCTTTCGCACTGGGATTCCAGGACGCTACGAAAGGAACGGCTGCACCGACGACGCCGACACCACCTACCACAGACGTGGCACCGATCAGAAATCGGCGCCGGCCTTGGCTCACGTCGCCATTACTCATTATGGTTTTCTCCCATCAGGCGAGGCACAGATGCGGAAAACCCGACTCTGCGCTTCGAAAAGGACTTCACAACCCGAAAATGTAAGCGCTGAAATGGTAATGAAATTACCCACCGCTTACAAGCCGGAATGGCGGCTGGCCTGCCTTATCCCTGCGCCAGATCAAAAATATTTCCGTCAGCCGGGCATAAAAAAACCCGGCCATAAGACCGGGCTTTCCATCGGCAGGAACTGCCAATTAACGCTTGGAGTACTGCGGACGCTTACGCGCTTTACGCAGACCCACTTTCTTACGCTCAACCTTACGTGCATCACGGGTGACATAACCCGCTTTGCGCAGGGACGGGCGCAGAGTTTCGTCGTATTCCATCAGGGCGCGGGTCAGGCCGTGGCGAATTGCGCCAGCCTGGCCACTGATACCACCACCCTTAACAGTGATAGTGATATCGAAACGATCTTCAGACTCGGCAACCACCAGCGGCTGACGAACGATCATCCGAAGAGTTTCACGACCGAAGAAATCTTCGATGGTGCGACCGTTGATAGAGATGTTACCGCTACCCGGCTTGATAAAGACGCGAGCCGTGGATGATTTGCGGCGACCAGTACCGTAATTTTGTGCTACAGACATATTCGCCTTCCGTTAGATGTCGAGTTCTTTGGGCTGCTGGGCGGCATGAGCATGCTCAGCGCCTGCGTACACTTTCAGCTTCTTGAACATGGCACGGCCGAGCGGGCCTTTCGGAAGCATGCCTTTTACGGCCTTCTGAATGATTTGCTCGGGAGCCTTGTCAACCAGCTTCTCGAAGTTGATGGATTTGATTCCACCCGGAAAGCCGGTATGGCTGTAATACATCTTTGCTGATGCCTTTTTGCCGGTAACCTTCACCTGGCTGGCATTGATAACAATGATGTAGTCGCCAGTGTCCACGTGAGGGGTATACTCAGGCTTATGCTTGCCCCGCAGACGAAGGGCGATTTCGGTTGACAGACGACCCAGCGTCTTGCCGGCTGCGTCTACAACGTACCAGTCACGTTTTACTGTTTCTGGTTTCGCACTCAGAGTCTTCATTGATTCCGCCTTGAACGCTATATAAGAAACGTTAAAAACCACCACCGGTAAATGCAAGGCATCCGGAGGAGGTTCATACCTGTATGTTGACGTTGACACCATTCGGGGCTGAGATAGTGACATCGCCTTGAAAAGCCAGGGCGCGAAGTATACTCGAACCCACCAGGAATGCCAACCCTGCCTATCTGTGTTTCGTTAAACCCCTATCCCGATGGAGCAAGGACGCTTTCCGAACGCCCGTAAAGGCGACTCACATTCGCCAGCAACACTTCCGCCAGGGCCTCCGCATCCTGCCCCCGCAACCGGGCCAGGCAATCCAGTATCGCCGGTAAGCAAGCCGGGCTATTCATTCCTTTCTCAACGCCGGCCGGCGCCATATCCGGCGCGTCGGTTTCCAGCACCAGGGCTTCTGCCGGCAGCCGGGCTATGGCATCCCGGGTTTTCCGGGCCCGGTCGTGGGTAATCACACCCCCGACGCCGATATAACACCCCAGGTCCACCAACTTACCGGCCTGCTGGTAACTGCCAGAGAAACCGTGCACCAGCGCCCTGCCCTGCCATCGCTCAGCCCGCAGGGCAGCATGGACCTGGTCGTGGGCCTTCACCGAGTGGATCACCAGGGGATAGTCGTGCCGGGTGGCCAGCTGTATCTGGGCGCGAAACCAGGGCAGCTGTTCTTCAAAGCTACCCTTCAGGCCATCCAGCCCACATTCACCCACGCCAATACAGCCATCGGGGTAACTGCCCAACCGTTGCCCGAGCAACTCGAGGTCAGCCTCTGTGTGTTCTTCCACAAACCACGGATGAATACCCAGGCAATACCAGATCCCGCGCGCCGGGTTCGCCAACGCCTGAACACGATCCCAATCGGCCCTGCGCACCCCCGGCACCACCAGGGCCCTGACCCCGCCCTTTGCGGCTGCGGCCAGCTCCTGCTCCCGAACCCCGTCGAAACGCGGAAAGTCGAAATGGCAATGGGCATCTACCAGCCTCATGGTCACCTCAGCTTCGGGAGCGATTGGCTCAATGCTCCCGGGTTTTGTGGAACTCGACGTCCGGGTACCGCTCCTGGGCCAGGTTCAGGTTCACCATGGTCGGCGCGATATAGGCAAGGCGGTCGGCGCCGTCCAGGGCCACGTTGTCCTGGTTCTTGCGCTGGAACTCGTCCAGCTTGCGGTCGTCAGAGCAGGTCACCCACCGGGCTGTCGCCACGTTAATCGGTTCGTAAATAGCCTCAACCTTGTACTCGCTCTTCAGGCGGGCTACCACCACATCAAACTGCAGCACACCAACGGCCCCAACGATCAGGTCGTTGTTACGCATCGGCCGGAACACCTGTACGGCACCCTCTTCCGACAACTGGATCAAGCCTTTCTGCAGCTGCTTGGCCTTGAGCGGATCCTTCAGGCGAATCCGACGGAACAGCTCCGGCGCAAAGTTCGGAATGCCGGTAAACTTCATGTCTTCACCGGCGCTGAAGGTATCACCCAGCTGGATAGTGCCGTGGTTGTGCAGGCCGATGATATCGCCGGCAAAGGCTTCTTCGGCATGCTCCCGGTCGCCGGCCATAAACGTCAGCGCATCGGAGAACCTTACATCCTTGCCAATGCGCACGTGGCGGGCTTTCATACCCTGATTGTAGCTGCCGGAAACAATGCGAACGAAGGCAATGCGATCGCGATGCTGCGGGTCCATGTTGGCCTGGATCTTGAACACGAAGCCGGAGAAACCGCTTTCCGTGGGCTGAACCACTCTCTGATCGGTCTCACGGGGTTGCGGGGTCGGTGCCCACTCCACCAGGCCGTCCAGCATGTGGTCCACACCAAAGTTACCCAGCGCCGTACCGAAAAAGACCGGAGTCAGTTCACCGGCCAGGAATGCCTCCTGGTCGAACTCGTGGGAAGCACCTTTCACCAGTTCGATCTCGTCCCGCAGGTCACTGGCATAGCTTCCGATAGCCTCATCCAGCTCCGGACTATCCAACCCTTTGATAATGCGCTTTTCCTGAATCGTGTGGCCCTGGCCAGACTGGTACAGAATCACCTCGTCACGCAGCAGGTGGTAAACGCCCTTGAAGCCTTTGCCCATGCCGATCGGCCAGGTGATGGGCGCGCAGGCGATTTTCAGAACGTCTTCCACCTCGTCCATCAGCTCGATCGGATCCCGGGTATCCCGGTCCAGCTTGTTCATGAACGTGAGAATAGGCGTATCACGCAGCCGGGTAACTTCCATCAGCTTGATGGTCCGTTCCTCTACGCCCTTGGCACTGTCGATAACCATCAGGCAGGAGTCTACGGCGGTCAGCGTCCGGTAAGTGTCCTCAGAAAAGTCTTCGTGGCCCGGGGTGTCCAGCAGGTTCACCAGCTTGCCACCGTAGGGAAACTGCATCACCGAGGTGGTTACCGAGATGCCCCGCTCCTTCTCCATCTCCATCCAGTCAGACTTGGCATGCTGGCCGGATTTTTTACCCTTTACGGTACCTGCTTTCTGGAGAGCCTGGCCGAACAGCAGGACTTTCTCGGTAATGGTGGTTTTACCGGCGTCCGGGTGCGAGATAATCGCGAAGGTGCGGCGCTTGGCCACTTCCTGGGAAAGGTTAGACATAGAAATCGGAAACCTGAATGGTATGGTTGAAAAACGAGCTATTATACGGGCCAGAGGGGGCTCAGGTGAACCGTAAAGCCATGACTCGGGCATCTTCACGGCCGGGACCGTCGGGATAGTAGCCTCGCCGGCGGCCTATTTCCCTGAAACCTTCACCGGCATAGAGTTCTATCGCCGCCCGGTTGCTGTCCCGCACTTCCAGGATCATGCAGACCATGCCGTCTTTGACGGATTCTGCCAGCGCGTGCTGCAGTAACCGGCGCCCGGCACCCTGACCGCGCAATTGCGGATGAACACAAATATTCAGCAAATGGGCTTCATCGAACAGGTAGTTGATGACGGCAAACCCCAGAACCTGGTGATCCTGCTCCAGGGCCCAGAGCCGGTAGCCGTCTTTGAAGCAGTCCCGGAAAATAGCTTCGGACCATGGATGCGAATGCCCGAGGCGCTCCAGCTCCATCACCTGTGCCATGTCTTCTGACGCCAGTGTTCGTATCACTGCGCTGTCAGGGCGAAGAAGGACTGATGGCTTACCCACGGCAGTGCTCAGGCTTTCAGGGGCTTGATCAGGTGCCACAACTTGCGCTTGCGCTCCGGATCGGTGGCAAGGGTGGCCAGGGACGTCTCGAAAACAACCTCCGGCTCCCGCCCCAGCGCCTGGCTATACCAGTCACCCGCCTTACCCAGGACAACCACCTTCTGCCCGGACAGGCCTCCGAACAGCGCTTCAAGGGCCACAGCAAGGTGTTCAGCGCCGTTGAGGCTCACCTTGAGGTTATTGAACAAGGGCCAGTGCAAGGAATCAGAAGCCTTGCAGGCATCCTCGCCAAGGCTACGAAGAATATTCCGGGCGAGGGTTTCCTGCAGCGCCAGGCTGGAGTCTTCAGACAATTCGGCAATCAGGGTAACCCGCCGCCCGGTCCAGGCCTTCAGATTAAGCCGTGGCACATCCTCAGCGACCGTGACCGGCTCTGCTGGCACAGGTTCAGGCTCGATAGCCTCTACCCCGGGAGCTGGCGCCTCAGCCGGGCTGACAGGCGACTCGGCGCCCACGCTCGCCGGAGCCTTCGCTGACGGCTCCATCAAGCTCTGCAGGCGGGCAATCTTGTCCCGGTTACGGGAAGCCTGCTCCGGGTCAGCACGTCGTGCACGCGGAGCAGCCGGCATAACCGGGACTTCAGGCACAGCAACCGCTTCCGGCTCCTGCACCCCGAAATCGTAATCCGGACTTGGCGCAGCACCGGGAAGGGTATCGCGGGCATACCACATTCGTATGCCCGACATGCCCAGATAGAACTGGCGCTCGGCTTCGGTCTGAATCACATCAGTCTCCGATGGACCTGAATAGCGCACTCATACCCGATTCAGACATCCGCCACCTGGGGATGCTGCCGGATACCGCCTGCGGCAATGAGGTTCAGGGCTTCGATGTAGGCCTTGGCAGAGGCGATGATGATATCGGTATCGGAACCCACACCATTAACGATTCGACCACCCCGCTCAAGGCGCACGGTGACCTCCCCCTGGGCATCGGTACCGCTGGTAATGTTGTTGACCGAATACAGCTGCAGGTTACAGCCAGAATCCACCAGGGACTCGATCGCCTTGAAGGTGGCATCCACGGGACCGCTACCTTCCGCCTCGACCGTGTGTTCATCGCCATCTACGGTAAGGGTAAGCTTTGCCTTGGGCACCACGCCGGTCTCGGAGCAAACCTGCATGCATACCAGTCCGTAGCGACCGATCTCTTCTTTCTGCTTGGTGTCGCTGGCAATTGCCTGAAGATCTTCATCGAAGATTTCGTGCTTGAGGTCGGCCAGCGCCTTGAAGCGGGTGAACGCTTCGTTCAGTTCGGTTTCGGTCTCGAACTGGATACCCAGCTCAAGCAAGCGGGTACGGAAAGCATTACGTCCCGAATGCTTTCCCAGCACCAGGCTGTTGGTGTGCCAGCCTACGTCCTGGGCACGCATGATCTCGTAGGTCTCGCGATGCTTGAGCACGCCGTCCTGGTGAATACCGGACTCATGGGCAAAGGCATTGGCACCCACAATTGCCTTGTTCGGCTGAACTGGGAAACCGGTAATGGTGGATACCAGGCGGGACGCCGGAACAATGTGCTGGGTATCGATCCGGGTGTCGATATGGAACAGATCCTGCCGGGTACGTACCGCCATCACGATTTCTTCGAGCGAGGCGTTACCGGCACGCTCGCCCAGGCCGTTGATGGTGCACTCAACCTGGCGTGCACCGCTGCTGACCGCTGCCAGGGAGTTGGCTACGGCAAGCCCCAGGTCGTTATGGCAGTGCACCGAGAAAATGGCTTTATCGGCGTTAGGAATACGGTTGAGCAACTGGCGAATGGTTTCACCAAACTGTTCCGGAATGGCATAGCCCACGGTGTCCGGAATGTTGATCGTGGTTGCACCGGCATCGATGGCCGCTTCAATAATACGACACAGGAAGTCCAGCTCGGAACGCCCAGCGTCCTCGCAGGAGAACTCCACATCATCCACATGGCTACGGGCACGCTTTACTGCCCTTACCGCCTGCTCTACCACTTCGTCTGGCTGCATTTGCAGTTTGTGCTGCATGTGGATAGGCGAGGTTGCGATAAAGGTGTGGATACGGCCACTGGCCGCAGGGCGGATAGCCTCTGCTGCCCGATCAATGTCTTTATCGAGGGCACGGGCAAGGCTGCAAACGGTGGAATCCTTGATGGATTCGGCAATGGCCTTGACCGCCTCGAAGTCACCCTGGCTGGCAATCGCGAAACCCGCTTCGATCACATCCACCCGGAGCTTTTCCAGCACTTTGGCAATACGAAGCTTTTCGTTCTTGTTCATGGTGGCGCCGGGGCTTTGCTCGCCATCCCGGAGAGTGGTATCGAAAATGACCAGATGATCGCTTGCCGCCATCGAAGGGCTCCCGTCAGAAACTTGGATGTGGTTGATGGGAGGCAGTATATCACTTCTCCCGGGCCTGAAATGAAAAA